>NZ_DAISXK010000030.1:0-35070 GCF_036825875.1 Paucihalobacter sp.
ATCGGGCACCTTAATGATGTAATAAAAAACCGGGTTGATGTTACTAAATTCTATGCCGTTTTCAGGCCAATTGTTGAGATAATCGCTGGTTTGAAATACCACCTTACCTTGACTAGATAGGATGATTACTTCGGTATTGGTGCCACTGACATATTCGGTTGGAATTACCCAAGTATCGTTGATGCCGTCTCCATTTGGACTAATTAAATTCGGGATGTTGGCAACATTTGGAAATTGTTCTACTGGTTCGCTTATTCTAAAAGATAATTCGTTTGAAACAATACAACCTGATGTTTGTGAAATAACAAGGATGTATTCGCCATATGCCGTAGCTACGTAGGAATTTGACGTTGCGCCTGCGATTAAATTATCATTAAGATACCACTCAAACTGTGGGTTAATTGCTGTGGTAGTGGCTATAATTGTTAAGCTACTTCCAGATTCAAGTGTGTTTTCTTCATCAACATTTAATTCGCTCGTAAAACTTTCACTCACAAGATCAATAGAGCCAGATGCTTGACATCCTCCTAAGTCTACATTCACTGAAAAAACACCTGATTCGTCGGTTTGATACGTTTGTTCCGTGGCACCTTCTATTGCTTCTCCATCTTTAAACCACTGGTAACTGTTGCCGCCGATCGTCGCCAAAGTGGTTAGTCCTTGAGCTGGACAATAAGGATTACCTAAACTTGATGCTATGGTAGCGTCGGCTTCACCTGAAGTGGCTTGGCTAATAGCAACCCGATTAGAAAATGAATTAGAGGTACAAGTTCCATAATTAGTTTCCACGAAATAAGTACCTTCTTGAGTCACAGTTAAAGTATTTCCTTCCGTTACAAAAACCGCAGAGGTTGGTCCGGTTTCTCTAAACCATTTAAAAGTTAGCGAGGGATAATTTAGTGGTGAATCATTATTACCATTTCCAGGATTGTCTATTGTTAGTAAATAACTGCCACCACTGCAATAGGCGCCAGTAGAAACCAGATTATTAATTGTGAAAGGACTGTCTTGAATTTTATAGTAGGCTGCAAAAGGTACGGAACCTGAACTGGTAGCAACAGGACCTGTACTTTTTATTCTTATTCTGTAGCCTTCGCCAGCGGTATCGGTTGGTAACCCAAAATTTAACGTGGCAGGCGATGTTGTAAAGGCACCTGCTTCAGAAGTAAATAAAATTACTGGTGTTGCAAAACTTCCTGTAGCGTTCGACATTTCAATAATGAATTGATTGGTCGGACTTAACCCAGCTTCGGGTGAAAAAACAAAAGTAACATTGTACGAATTAAATGTTGCACTTGCGCATGCCTGACTAAACCCCAAGTTTGGTGTCCCAATTACTATTTGTGCGTTTAGCTGCCCTGTTAATAAAAGAGCAAAAACTCCCAGTAGAAAAGAAAGCCTTTTAAAAATAGTAGTTTTTTGCATGCTAATTAAATTATAGTTGGTGATCTTTACTTCATGCTGTGCTCATAAAAATTTATGGTATCCTTTAAATTTATTGAGGGATAGGCAAACAGACGATTTGTATGTTATTCTATTTCAGTTAAAGTGTTTAATCATCATATTCGTTTGAAGCTATGATTTTATTAATTCGCAATCGGAAATCTGGATATCTAGAATTATGGGAATCTATAAACGTTTCGACATCCGATCCTTTAGAGTACACATTAAAAAACGCTCGGTTGCCGTACCAGTTTTCTAAATCTTCGTTGTTGGAGTTATATGCACTAAAAATATTACCATTACAGTTATTGAAATACATATCACTTAACTTTATCTTTTCAAGATTAGCGTTGTTAATTTTGATATTATCATCCAGTATTACGGCTGGATTGAAGCCTGAAATCACACTTTTACTTACGTGGATTGCTGCATCTTTAGATACATAAATGGCTTCTTTCACCAGACCAACACTAATGTCAGAGGCGAGATTATCAGTAACGTTAATCAAGGTTAAATTTTCAGCCTTCACTAAGGTGCCTTTCTTATTAAAATCAATCTCCTCTTTTTTGTCATAAGAAGCCACAAACAGAGATCTTGATCCATCAGCACCAGAGACATATGGCGAACGTATGGCCAAAGAATTGGTGATATTACATTGAGTTCCGTAATTAAATTCGTAATCGTTACTTTTTGTTCTGAAGGAAACCATTTTATCTAAATTTAATTCACCTCCTATAATATTAAAAGAGTTTCCTTCGCTATAGCTAACCATGATATTTTCGAGAATTGTTTTACTTCCAACACCAGCTAAGGTTAAACTATTAAAATAGCCATATTCCTTGGTTCTTTTACCTGCATATTCAATTCTCACATATCGGAGAATTCCTGAATCACTTGTCGCGTTGTTTCCACCATAGTTTATATTGTCAGGTGATGATGGTCTTAATCCATAATTAATTGCAGAACCGTTGCCGAATTTATTGATGGGTGCATCGCCTAATATAAATATTCCGCCCCAGTCGCCTTCTTTTTTCACACTTCTGTTGGAAGTAAAGACGATAGGATCCGTTTCTAAGCCGTCGGCTATAATTTTAGCTGATTTACTGATTATTAGTGAGCCATTGGTTTTATAATCTCCAATGATTACCGTACCAGGCTCAATGGTTAAGGTTGTACTATCAGTAACAAAAACACTACCCAATAGAAGATAGATGTCTCTTTTATAAAGTTTTGTGTCTTTGGTTATATTACCAGTTAAAATTTGGGTGGGTTTTCCCTGTTCTATTTGAGCTGGTCTAAATTCTGTCCAGTTATTTAGCCAGTTGTCAGCTCCATATATTCCTTTTTCTTGCTGTGCAAAAATGTTGCAAGCTACAAAGAGAAATAAGCAAAAAGTTTGAGTAAAGATTTTCATAAGTATTTTTTATTATGCTGTTAGTAGATTTGGGTCTGTTATCTGTTAATAAATCAAAAATAGATATTAATCCTATGAAATACAAATAAAGTCGACAAAATACTTAAATTAATTACTACTGTAGAATAAATCCTACAATTTTTGATTTATTTTACTGTTTAGTTTATAAATTTGAAGGAAAACGCTTCAAATATGCTAAAAAAAAATCCTAGAATTTACATTCTAGGATCTTAATAATGAATCTAAAATTCAAATTAATGGTTCGGGGACTATTTAATAATTTGGGGACTATTTAATTAAACTCGTTATAAGTGTGTAATGATTTTAAGGTTTGTTCGTAAAATAAAATGGCTGAAATCAAATTGCTCTTATCTGAATATGGCAGCACTCTCTTTTGAAAATCAATAGTACTATCAAAGTAGGTTTTTGAGGCTTGTATATTATCTTCCAAAGCTTTTCTATTTTCCTTAGTATCTGGAATACCAAGAGTAGTCATGGTCACACCTGGTTTTGTAGCAAAGGCTATGTTTGGTAAAATATTAACTATAACTTCAATACGTTCATTATACAATTCCAATAACTGACCTTTTTGCATTCTATCTAGTTCATCGCGATCGTGATACTTAGCAATGGCAACTTTACCGCTAATGATGCTTTGAGGCTCACCTTTCTGAGCGAAACCAAGGCTCATAACAAGGAAAAACGCCATTGATACTATAGTAATTTTAGTTTTCATAGTTAGGATTTATGAGGTTCAATATGGCAAATGTATGCAATTAAGCGAGAAAAACAAGCATTTTATCGATTTTTTGTGAAAATTTATGATTTTATATTTCTATAGAGTGTTTAAGGCTATGAATTAAATAACATTAGTTATTCTATTATTCACCATAAAATCAACCGCAATAATTCTATTCTCACACATCAATGCTTACTAATAAATTTTGAAAGTAAAATAACGATATAATTAAAGGGTAAAAGCTTTCACCTTAGCAAACCACTCTCGTACATGGGTTTTTTTGTCTCGTAAGAAACCGATGTCGTTTGCATTAAATCCAACGGCGTTCATACCGTTTTTTCTGGCGGAGTAAACTGCGCGCTGATTGTGAAATTTCTGTGTAACGATAGTAACACCCTGCCCGGGATACTTATTTTTAAAATATCTAATTGAAAAGTCGGTTTTTGTGCCGCTTTTGTCTTCAAGGATTAGGCCTTCTGGTACTCCGAGTTCTATTAAGGCCTGTTTCATGCGTTTGGGTTCGTTGTAATTGTCTTCACGATTATCGCCACTTACTATAATGGTATCAACTTTATTGGCTGAGAATAATTGCTCTGCTGCCTTCATGCGAGATTCAAAATAGCTATTTTTTCCACCACCTACAACATACTTACTAGTGCCTAAAACCAGAGCGTAAGTATTGTCGGGAATGGCATTTGCATGGTCAAAAAGAAAATCGCGCGCCTTAAAATCAATATAAATATTAATAGCTGCAATAACTAGTATTACCAAGAAAACTAGTCTAAATAATTTTTTAAACACAGATTAATTAATTTTTTGGCAATAAAGTTAATTATGAGTAAGCTGTATGTAGATACATCGGTTACTTTTATTTGGGTAAATTTAAGATATTATAACGTAAATGCTTTACAGTTATAAAAATATTAAGGTCCTTCCATAAATAATTTCTGGTAGAACAATAATTCCAAATTCAAGGTTAAATACGTTAATTTTAGATTAAAAATTGTAGTTTTAAATATCGAAATTAAACTTAAACTAAATAACCAAAGAGATTTATAAACCATAATGTGTTACAGCGTCTCCAATACTAAAAGTCAGAAAGAAGCCGAGGGCTTAACCAAAGCCAAATGGAAAGCTTCCATTCCTTACAAGCCCTATTTTCATTTATCGGCTTTTAATTATCCTAATTTACATATACAAAGTTTAGCAGAACCCCAATATATAGCCACTGCTACTTGGGGATTAATACCAGAATGGGCTTCAAGCGATATGGCTTCATTCATAAAAAAATACCACACTTTTAATGCACGTAGTGAAGAGCTGTTTCATTCAAACGTTTATGCCGACAGTTTGCAGACACAACGTTGTTTAATTTGGGCCGATGGATTTTTTGAACCACATCATATCAGTAAAAAAAGCATTCCTTATTACTGTTACATTCCTGAAAAAAGTAATTCTCAATCTAGACAATTATTTGCCTTTGCAGGTTTGTATTCTCAAATTAAAGAAGGACAATTGACATGCACTATTATCACTACCGAAGCCAATGATTTTTTTGTAGAGATTCACAATCTTAAAAAGCGCATGCCACTGGTTTTAAAATCAGAATTGCATGCGTCTTGGTTAGACCCAACTTTAAATAACCAACAGATCAATGCGCTACTTAAAGACGGATTCACACCAAAAACCTTTCAAGCTCATCCAGTGAGTAGCCTACTTTACCAGCCGAAGGTTGATACCAATATTCCTTCTATTTTAAATGAAGTAAAAAAAGGAACCTTATTTTAATGACTGTAACAAAACAATCCTCAGCGTTTTAATAGTTTTTAATTAATCCAAAAAACATCAAATTTTAATAAGCACGCTTTAATCTTCAACTGATGCCTTGTGGCTGCTTGTAAAAATTATGGCGTGCATTTGGAATAAATTGTGAAGGGCGCTCAATTTTTGTGCTTAACTCTTATTTACTTACTCAATTTCAAAATTCTAAATGCTCCTTGAATTACTAGAGCGAAAACAATGGTTCCTATTATCAAATCGGGTTTGTTTGAGTTTAACGAATTGACCAAAATACCTGCGGCTATAACACCTAAATTGATAATCACGTCGTTAGAGGTGAAAATCATACTAGCTTGAATATGAGCTTCTTCCTTTCCTTTTGACTTTTGCAAGATATAAAGACAAAATCCGTTTGCAATTAGTGCCAGAATAGATATAATAATCATGGTTGAAAAGTCGGGTAATTTCTCGGTTGAGAAAAACCTTCTTAAAACCTCCACAAAACCAATCATTGCCAATGATATTTGAAAATAGCCTGCAAATTTAGCAATGCGTTTTTTCTTGACTATTGTACCGCCCACTGCAAACAAACTAAGTCCTTAAACAAAACTATCTGCCAGCATATCAAGACTATCAGCAATAAGGCCCATAGATTTTGAGATGAGTCCTGTGAGCATTTCGATAAAAAAGAATGCAAAATTGATGATTAGAACCATCCACAGTATTTTTTTCTGATTTGTGTTTTCTTTAAAGCTGGTTTGGTTGGTTGGTGTAGTGGCGATTTTCTTACCGCCTAAATTTAATTCGATAATAGACTTTTCTATTTCCGCTATTTCGCCACTATGAAAAACCATTAGCCTACGATTTGGAATGTCGAAATCTAAACCCGTAATACTTGAAATGCCATCCAATTTCATCCTGATAAGATTTTCCTCTGAAGGACAATCCATTTTGGTTATTTCAAATACTGTTTTATTCATTTAGTTTTTTATAAGAAATCGGGTTTTGTCATTCTGATCTAAATCTGAAATGTTACCCATAATTTCCGGAGTGTTAACTCTATCTATAATAACATCCGGATTTAGGGGAAAAAGCCGCTGAACACCATCTAAGTAGCTTACTTTAAAAAATTGATTATCTGTTGAAAAACAATACGCAATACCAGGGTTGTCAATAATATCAACATCTAAACGAACAAGCAACTCCTTTTCTGCATTAAAAAATCCTTTATAATTTGCTGAAAATTTACCATCTGTAGTTTTAATTTCCGGGATATCTGCAGCGATCGCGTCGGGAAATTCCACAAACTTACCAGTATCTAGCGCTTACACTTTTTGGGCATAATGAAACCAAAAGTAGTTATCTCTATTTTCTCCAATAAGTTTCATATAATAGTTGCCGTCTAAAGAACTGTTTTGGTGTTCGGTTTCAGAATTTCGTATTTCAATATAGGAAAAGGGTTCTTTTTTCCAATAATAGTAGGTAGAATCTACATTGCGTCTAAATTCATTTTTTATTTCTGTATCGTAGCTTAAGGTGAGCATGTGCGTTGCCTCATCAACAAATGCCACTTTGCTTATGGGATAATTTGTACCCGATTTTAAAACAGAACGGTCTTTAAAAATATTTTTTTCGATATTGGTATTAAAATATGCCTGATTGTCGATGAGCGCAGCTTTAGCATTGGCAAAACCCAGAAGTGTGTATTGGCCATCTAGCGTTATTTCAATATCTTGAACGTAAGCTGTATAGCCACTAAACCCGTCTAATTTAATTTCAGCTGAATTTATTTGGCTTGTACCGCTTTGCATGTCATAATTTATAGCGTAAATTTTAGGAAAGGGCATTTCTGTCCCCGATAACACATATATGGCTTGGTTGGTAGCGGAATTAAAGTACAAATCGTCAACTTTCCCCAAGTAAAAGCCATCTGGAGTTTCGTTATTTATACTTTCCGCTATTTCCTTGATATGATTGTAAACTGGGTTGTTTTCTAAAGATACAGATGTGTTTTTCTGGAACTGGAAGTTGGTTACCTGATTTTTTTGATAAAAGCCAAAGCCATTATAAAATACTTTTATCAACTGTTCTGAAGCCTCTTTTACAGGCATATTTTTTTGTTTTGCAAACTTATAAGCATATTCGGCAAGGCGTAATGATTTGGTAGGATCTTGATTAAATTGGGCTTGTGAATGCGCAATATAGGTTGAAAGCAAAGCCTTATCCTTTTGCCTTAAAGCCACAAAAGATGCACTTATTGCAATGATGAGTAATATGCTTAAAACAGAAATGGCGGCATTGCGCAAGCGCATGGTGCGCTTGTGCTGTTTCACCGCTTCGCCTACCATATCGCCTATAGACTTTTTGTGAAGTGTTGCTGCTATATGTACAATTTTACCTTCAAAATTTATATTCTTAAGCGTTTGTTCCTCAGTAGCACCAATAGTTCTAAAATCGGTGTACAGTGGCTCTCCTGCGAAGGCAACTGATAGGTTTTTAGGTAAGGCTGTGGTTTTTGTCCAATCGAAATCTGAAGTTGCTTCGTCATAAACAATTTCACCATCGGTCAGGGCAATCAAAAAGTTATCCATGGACTTGTGCTCTTTCCATAAATCAACTTCTCTTTGGCACCATTTTGATCGCGCAGACGCTTGAGACGCCATAAAAATAAAATATTCAGAATCCAAAAGACCTGCTTCTATTTTGTTACCTAAATCTGCAGCTGCAGAAAGGTCATTGGCATCTCTAAATATTTCGAGTGCACGACGTTTAAAGGTTGGTTTTGCAAATTTTTCGAGGGCTTTTTCAAGGTTGGCACCAAGAATACCATCCTGCCTATGGCTATAGGAAATAAAAGCGTGGTATTTCATTTAATAAGTATCAGTTAATTCAAAAATAGCAAAAAAAAAGCAGTAAAAAACATGGTTCTCTCGCAGCGCTTCATGCTACTAGTAAAGTACTTATTAACCATTTAGGTATCACTAAAATTTCATAAAGTTAAGACTTGATAAGGCTTTAGGTATCAGTATCCATAACGCTTATAGGTTATATATACGCTATACTCATTGATATGATACGTTCGACTAAACAAATCAAAGTCACTCCTTCATCGGAATAAATAACGATTTGCCTCGTACCTCAGCAAACGGGATGAGTTCGAATACGCAAATCAAAGATTTGCTGTCTCACTCACTTCCCGATACAAAAATTGGCAAATATATTACCAAGTAGCTCATCATTGGATACTTGACCTGTTATTTCACCAAAATGAAATAAGGCTTGCCGGATATCGATAGCCAATAAATCTCCCGAAATGCCACTTTCCATTCCGTGCTTAACTTTCATTATTTCTTCGAGTGCTTTCAATAAGGCATCATAATGCCTGGAATTGGTAATAATGGTTTCGTTGTTGCGCAAGGCACCACTGTTAATCATAGAAAGTAACTTATTGGTGAGCTGTTCAATACCAAATTGTGTCTTTGCCGAAATCAACATTACATCTGGAATTACTTTATTAATTTTAGCTAGTTCACTATCAGTTAATATATCTATTTTATTAGCGATGGTAATTAGAGGTTTTAAGGGATATTTATTTCTAATCTTGGCTAGCTCAATCGCAACATCATCTAAATTTGACAACGCTGTAGCGGCATCAAACAAAAACATCACCACTTGTGCTTGGTCTATTTTTTCGAAAGTTTTTTTAATGCCGATGCTTTCAACCACATCTTTGGTTTCTCTAATACCGGCGGTGTCTATAAATCTAAAACCAATACCGCCAATGCTTATTTCGTCTTCAACTGTATCTCTTGTGGTTCCTGCTATTTCTGAAACTATCGCTCTATCTTCATTGAGCAAAGCATTTAATAAAGTGGATTTACCCACGTTGGGCTCGCCTACAATGGCAACGGGAATTCCGTTTTTAATGACATTGCCCACGGCGAAAGAATCGATGAGTCGTTTGAGCACATTTTCAATACGTTCTAATAATTGTTTAAATTGTGAACGATCGGCAAATTCAACGTCTTCCTCCGAAAAATCTAACTCTAATTCAATCAATGAGGCAAAATTGAGCAACTCTTCTCGTAGCTTGGCAATCTCGTTTGAAAAACCGCCTCGCATTTGTTGCATAGCAATTTGATGTGACGCTTCGTTTTCGCTAGCAATTAAATCGGCCACGGCTTCGGCCTGACTCAAATCTAATTTTCCATTCAGAAAGGCGCGCAAGGTAAATTCGCCTGCATTCGCCATTCGGCAACCATTTTTCAAAAAAAGCTGAATGATTTCCTGTTGAATATAAGGACTCCCATGACAAGATATTTCCAAAACATCTTCACCTGTATATGAATTGGGATTTTTAAAAATGCTCAATAATACCTCATCAATCACACGCATACCATCCACAATATGACCCAAATGAATTGTATGAGTCTTTTGAGTTTTCAGATTTTTACCAAAAACCGATTTAAAATGCTTGGCACCAATGCTTATAGCATCTGGTCCAGACAAACGAATTATAGCAATGGCTCCGGCACCCGAAGGCGTGGCCAAAGCGACAATAGTTTCATTTAAAATCATTCAAATTATTTTATAAACAAAAGTATTGCAAAATTAAAGATTTACAGCATTTTCGTCGTCTTTGGTTCGCTTTAACAGCTTTTTAAGTGCAATTCAACTGATAGTTTTTATATTTGCAATACCTAAAAAAAATTAGATATCATGAAAAAACTATTATCAATACTTTTTATTGTTGCCTTAATTTCATCTTGTAAAACAGAAGAACCTAAACCAGAAGGCTATGTTATTGATGGCACGGCTAAAGAAATTTATAATGGTATTAGGGTAATACTTCAAACAACAAATGAACAAGGTAGACCAATACCTATCGACACGGCTATTGTGGTAGATGAAAAATTCAAATTCGAGGGTAAGCTTGATAACCCCGAAATGCTTTACATTTCCGTAAATAGCGTCACTGGTAACCTACCACTCATTATTGAAAATAGTCGGATAACCATAGATATTGATAAAAATAATATCGTTAATTCTAAAGTGACAGGTTCTAAAAGTAATGATGATTATGTGAAATTTATTGAAGGCAGAAACCAAGCACAATTAGAATTACAATCCTTAAGTATTAAACTTGATGAGGCAAAATTTTTAAAAGATACAGAAAACATTGATTTTTATTCCGATAAATTTCAAGATGCGGTTAAGCGTAATGAAAATTATGCCTTAAATTTTGTTGAAAATCATCCTGACAGTTATGTTAGTTTATTTATTGTTGATGCACAAACCAATTTAAGAGATGTTGATGTAGATGCGTATGAAACTGTTTTCAACACGTTGAGCTCAACCTTAAAAACCTCTGAATACGGGAAGACCATTACAAAAAAAATTGCACAAGTAAAAGAGGCTCAACAAAAATCCCAAAGACTAACAATAGGAAAAAAAGCGCCCAACTTCACTGCTCCTGATATGAACGGCAATCCATTATCACTTTATGATATTAAAGGAAAAGTCACTATTATAGATTTTTGGGCAGCTTGGTGTGGTCCATGCAGAAGAGAAAATCCAAATGTCGTTAAAGTTTACAATCAGTTTCACGATAAAGGTTTAGAAATAATTGGCGTTTCGCTTGACGGAACACCACGTCAAGGAGACGCAAAAGCCGCATGGTTAAAAGCTGTTGAAGATGATGAATTAACATGGCATCAAGTTTCCAACCTACAATATTTCAACGATCCTGTAGCTAAACTTTACGACATAAATGCGATTCCGGCAACTTACATAATAGATGAAGAAGGCACAATAATAGCCAAAAACTTAAGAGGTATTGCCCTAGAACAAAAAATTGCTGAACTGCTTAATTAAGTTCAGGCTTATTAAAAAAAAGGCTGCCTTCTTTCGGGTAGCCTTTTTTTATGTCATAACTTTTTTAAAAAATCGCTATAACTTTCCAGTTTTGTGCATCACAAATAAAACTATAATAGGTATAGCTAATAAGAACACCATTAATAAAGAGGTTTTTAATAACACTGGTAACATAACCAAGGTTGCAACATAACCACCGATAGCGCCGCCAAAATGTGCATCATGACCAATATTGCCAATACTTTTTTTCATACCATAAATAGAATACAGCAGATAACCAATACCAAATACATAAGCTGGAATTGGTACTGGAATCAAGAATAAATACAAACTCATATTGGGCTCGAGCAATATAGCAGAGTACAACACACCTGTAACCGCTCCACTGGCGCCAACTGCACTGTAATGATTTTCGTCTTTGTGAAAATAGTAACTCAAATAGCTTCCTAAAACCAAACTAACGCAATAGATAATTAGAAAATTAAAACTATTGAGATTGTAGATTACAATAGGAGCGAAAAAATACAAAGTAAACATATTAAAGAATAAATGCATGCTATTAACATGTAAAAATCCTGAGCTGAACATTCTTATTCTTTCACTGGCCTTAATTGCGCCGATATTGAATTTATAGCGTTCAAAAAAACCATAATCATTTAAAGCCTTGTAAGTAATAATAACATTGGCTGCGATAACGATAATGGTTACTAAATCAAATCCTCCCATATATGTATGGATTAAAAGTTAAATTTTATCTTTATCCGCAAATTTAACCATTCTATGCAACTTATCGCTTACATACTTATTTATCCTTTTTTGTGGTTTGTTTCTATATTGCCATTTAAATTGCTGTATGCCTTTTCGGATGTGTTATACTTTTTTATTTATAAAGTTTTCGGTTACCGTACTACAACGGTAAAATACAATATAAATTTAGTGTTTCCAGAGAAAACAGATCAAGAAGTGAAACGCATTATGGACGCCTTTTACCATCACTTATGTGATATGATTTTAGAAGCCATTAAATCAATGACAATTACTGAATCCGAAATGAAAGAACGCTATACATTTTATAATATAGAACTTATACAAGAACTAGGGCGCCAAGGCAAAAGTGTGGTGCTAATGTGTGGACATTACGGCAGTTGGGAATGGATTTTTATTCTACAAAAACACATTCAACACAAAGGTTATGCTATTTATAAAAAGTTAGCCAATGTGTATTTTGACAGACTTGTAAAGCAGATACGTGCAAAGTTTGATTCGCATTTAATAACCACCAAAGAAGCTTTCAAAGTTATTTCCGATGCTCATAATAATGGAGAACTCACTATTAGCGGATTCGCCTCCGACCAATCTCCAAAAGCCGACAAGGCCTTTCATTGGCAAGAATTTATGGGTATTAAAGTGCCCGTACATACTGGTGCCGAAGTTTTAGCAAAAAAACTAGATATGAGTGTGGTTTTTTTTGGTGTGAAACGCTTAAAGCGCGGTTATTACGAAACAACTTTTACCAAAATTACGGACAATCCAAATAGTTTTAAAGATTATAAAATTACCGATAATTTCTTGAAATTGTTAGAAGCACAGATTCATGAAGCGCCAGAATATTATTTATGGACGCACAAACGATGGAAACACAAAGACGTCGTGCCAGAAGCTTATAAATAGTTATAATTGAAACCACGTATTCACTAAGTCACTGTGTTTTGAAGTAATCTTACTTTTATGAATAAACTCATTGGTGTTTCTATCGTAATCATAGTCTTCTTTCCATAGTTTATGGTAATCAGCCAATTCGATAATACCATTACAAATCACTTCCATTTCGGCATTAGTTGTAGTTGGATGTATAGACATGCGAATCCAGCCCGGTTTCCGCACCAAATCACCTATGCTAATTTGGTTAGTAAGTTCGTGAGAAGTATCGTAATCTACATGCAGTAAATAATGTCCGTAAGTTCCAGCACAACTGCAACCGCCACGCGTTTGAATACCAAACTTGTCATTGAGTAATTTTACACCAAGATTGTAATGTAAATCATCTATGTAAAACGAGAGCACTCCTAGCCTATCCTGATGTTGTTCGGCGAGAATGTGAATGTTCTTATTGGCTTTCAGTCTTCTAAAACAATAATTCACAAGTTGGTGTTCGCGCTTTAAAATATTTTCAACTCCCATTTGCTCCTTTAAATTGATGGCCAAAGCTGTTTTAATGGTTTGCAAAAAACCTGGGGTACCGCCATCTTCACGCTCTTCGATATTTTCAATGTATTTATGTTCACCCCAAGGATTGGTCCAACTTACCGTACCACCGCCAGGACAATCAGGAATCATATTTTTATACAATTTTTTGCTGAAAACCAAAACGCCACTGGTTCCTGGGCCACCTAAAAATTTATGGGGCGAAAAATAAATAGCGTCTAAATAAGCATCCTCATCTTTTGGATGCATGTCGATATTAACATAGGGTGCCGAACACGC
The DNA here is from genome assembly GCF_036825875.1 of Paucihalobacter sp. Lineage (NCBI taxonomy): Bacteria > Pseudomonadati > Bacteroidota > Flavobacteriia > Flavobacteriales > Flavobacteriaceae > Paucihalobacter > Paucihalobacter sp. The sequence goes on from NZ_DAISXK010000030.1 coordinate 13,734, forward strand.
AAAATCCACAAAACACACACCGCTATGTTGATGCATCAACTTTGCAACATCGTGATAAGGTGTTTGAATTCCAGTAACATTTGAACCAGCAATTATTGCGACAATTTTTAAGGGATGCTCTTGATATTGATGTAATAAAATTTCTAAGTTTTCTAGGCTGAATAAACCTTCTTTTCCCGGTGGAATTACCTCAACCTTTGCCATAGTTTCCAACCACGATGTGTGATTAGAGTGATGTTCCATATGCGATACAAAAACAACAGGTTTTAGCAGTTCAGGAACGTTGGTGTAAACTTTTAAATTTTCAGGTATCTTCAATCCTAAAATACGTTGGAATTTATTCACTGCATCAGTCATACCGCTACCAGATACAATTAATACATCATCATCATGCGCATTTACATGTTTTTTAATGATGTCTTTTGCCTTGTGATAGGCAAGCGTCATCGCCGTGCCTGAAACCGTCGTTTCGGTATGTGTATTGGCTACAAACGGCCCAAATTCGTTGATAAGCTTTTCTTCGATGGGTCGATACAATCTACCCGAAGCTGTCCAATCAGAGTAAATGATTTCTTTGGTGCCATAAGGCGATTCAAAGGTTTGATTAATGCCAATGATATGTTGACGAAACTTATTAAAATACGTTTCTAATTCACGCGACATTTCTATGGTTTGGTTTGCAGAAATCATACTTTTAATTGGGTTCACAAGAATTAAATATTGGCAATGGTCTTTATGGTGTCTATTATTTGAATCGCTAAACTATCTGCTTGGGTCTGCGATGGTGCTTCCGTATAAATACGAATAATAGGTTCGGTGTTACTTTTACGTAAGTGAACCCAACTATTTTCAAAATTAATTTTAACACCATCAATGGTTAAAACCTCTTCATTTTGGTATTTTTCTGCCATGGCCTTTAAAATACCATCCACGTCTAAACCTTCCGTTAATTCAATTTTATTTTTACTCATAAAATATTGTGGATAGGTTTTTTTAAGTGCACTAACCGATAGATTTTTTTCCGCCAGCAAACTCAAAAACAAGGCTATTCCAACTAGCGCATCACGTCCGTAATGCAATTCCGGGTAAATAATACCGCCGTTTCCTTCGCCACCAATTACGGCATTGGTTTGCTTCATGAGTTCTACTACGTTTACTTCACCAACCGCACTAGCTTGATAAGAACCCTTGTGTTTTTCAGTTACATCTTTTAAGGCTCTAGTGGAACTCAAATTGCTTACTGTGTTTCCTGAAGTTTTACTCAGCACATAATCGGCACATGCCACCAATGTATATTCTTCACCAAACATATCGCCCTTTTCATCCATAAAAGCCAATCTATCAACATCCGGATCTACAACAATTCCCAAATGAGCACGATGATCTACAACAGCTCGAGAAAGGTCGGTGAGATGTTCCTTTAATGGCTCTGGGTTATGCGGAAATTCGCCATTAGGTTCACAGAATAATTTAACAGTATGAACACCTAGCCGGTCTAACAATAATGGAATAATAATACCACCTGTAGAATTTACGCCATCAAAAACCACCTTGAATTTGGCGTTTTTAATTGCTTCAACATTCACCAAATCTAATTTTAAAACAGCGTCAATATGAAGATCCATATAAGCGTCATTTACCGTTATTTTTCCTAGATGGTCAACTTCGGCAAAGTTCATTTTATTAGACTCAGCCACTTCTAAAATATACTGACCTTCTGCTGCATTTAAAAATTCGCCTTTGGCATTTAATAATTTAAGGGCATTCCATTGTTTCGGATTGTGGCTTGCTGTAATAATAATCCCACCATCGGCATGCTCCATCGGTACTGCAATTTCAACTGTTGGCGTGGTTGAGAGTCCGAGGTCTATCACATGAATTCCCATGCCTACAAGGGTATGCATTACCAAACCTTGAATCATTTCACCCGAAATCCGCGCATCTCTTCCTACTACAACTCTGTAGTTTTCTTTATTGCGTTGTTCTTTAATCCATGTGCCGTAGGCAGCGGCAAAAGTTACCGCGTCTATAGGGGTTAAATTATGTGAAACCGCGCCACCAATGGTGCCACGAATACCTGAAATTGATTTAATTAAGGTCATTTTTGCTTATATTTTAAGCAAATATAACACCTATGAATAAAAATGTGCGCCTGAATTTGTAATTTAACCCAATGAATTTTTTAGCTCATATTTATCTTTCAAACAATATCCCCTTGGTGAGCATTGGCAATTTTATAGCCGATGGTATAAAAGGCAAGGAATACAAAAAGTTTCCGAAAGATATTCAAATCGGGATTTTGCTACATCGAGAAATTGACACCTTTACCGATGCGCATCCAACGGTGCGGCAGAGTACCAGACGCCTACATCCAAATTATAGTCATTATAGCGGCGTTATTGTTGACATTTTATATGACCACTTTTTGGCTAAAAACTGGAACCGATATTCAAATGAGCCTTTAGAATTATTTGTGAGTAACTTTTACGATCTACTTGAAGATAATTTCGAATTGTTACCCAAACGCATTCAAAAAATGATTCCGTATATGATTGCCGATAATTGGTTGTTGAACTACGCCAATATTGAAGGCATTCAAAAAGTATTAGATGGTATGAACCGAAGAACTAAAAACCTTTCAGGAATGAACAATGCAACCTCCGAACTTATTACCTATTACAGTGAATTTGAAAACGAATTCACCGAATTTTTTGAGAAATTACGCATTTTTTCTTCATCTAAACTTATAGAGCTAACTACAAAATTTGCTTTAAAATGAAATCTTGGATACTTAGTTTTTTCGTTATTTCAGTTATTTGGTCGTGTAAAGACAGCTATTCACATCAGGTTTCCAAAACCCAGCAACAAGGAATTATTGCTGAAAAAGCGATGGTGGTGTCCGCACGAAAAGAAGCCTCAGAAATTGGATTGGAAATTTTAAAAAAAGGCGGCAATGCCTTCGATGCTATGATGGCTACCGAAATGGCTTTGGCTGTTTGTTATCCTTTTGCGGGAAATCTTGGCGGTGGCGGTTTTTTGGTTTATCGCATGGCCGATGGTAGCAAAGGCACTTTAGACTACCGTGAAAAAGCACCACTCGCTGCAACAAAAGACATGTATTTAGATCAAAATGGTAATGTTATTCTAGGAAAAAGCACCATCGGTGGTTTGGCTGTTGGCGTTCCAGGCACGATTGCTGGAATATTTGAAGCTCAAGAAAAACATGGATTATTAGATGTTGCGACGATTTTAGAACCAGTAATCCAACTTGCTGAAAAGGGTTTTCCAATTAGTGAATCTCAAGAGAGAGAATTTATAAGGTTGGATAGTTTGTTCACAGTCGTAAATGGCAAAACAATTATCTTCAATAAATCGGCCAAAGCAGGTGAAACATTACAAAACAAAGCACTTGCCAATACCTTAAGGCAGTTGGCGGCAGGTGGAGCGCAAGCTTTTTATAAGGGTGTGATTGCCGATTCGTTAGTAGCCTTTTTCCAAAGAAATGGCAGCATCATTACCCATGAAGATTTGAAACAATACAAACCTGTATGGCGCGATCCTATAACCTTTCAATATAAGGAATACACTATTTCGTCAATGGCGCCTCCTGCTTCTGGTGGGATTTGTTTGGCGCAAATGATGAGCATGATAAAACCCTTCAATATAAAAGATTACGGACATAATTCGCTTAAAACAATTCAAGTGTTGGTGGAGGCTGAACGTCGGTCCTACGCCGATAGAAATTATTATTTAGGGGATCCTGATTTTGTGAAGATTCCGACCGATCATTTGCTAAGTGACTTATACTTAATGCAACGCATGGAAAACTTTTCGTTCGAAAGGGCCACGCCTTCAACAGAAATTCAAGAAGGTAACATTGCTATTTACGAAAGTGACGAAACCACACATTATTCCATTATTGATTCCTTCGGCAATGCGATAGCGGTAACTACCACACTCAATGGCGCTTATGGCAGTAAATTATTTGCCGATGAACTCGGATTTTTTCTCAATAATGAAATGGACGACTTTAGCAGTAAACCCGGCGAACCCAATATGTTTGGATTGGTAGGTGCCGAAGCTAATAGCATCGCTCCCGAAAAACGAATGCTCAGCTCAATGACGCCAACCATTGTTGAAAAAGATGGCGAATTTTTTATGACCCTCGGCACTCCAGGTGGTTCAACCATTATTACTTCGGTATTTCAAACTGTTTTAAACGTGATTGAATTCAATATGGGAATGCAACAGGCTGTTGACGCACCAAGATTTCACCACCAATGGTTACCCGACGAAATTAGAATGGAACCTCAAACTTTTTCTCCAGAATTATTGGCGAAACTTGAAGAATTGGGTTATATTATCAGTGACAAACCAACGCCTATTTTAGGCAAAGTAGATGGCATTTTGATGCTTGACGATGGAAGACTCGAAGGTGGCGCTGACAGACGCGGAGATGATACGGCCGTTGGTTTTTAACAAACAAATAATATTCAATTTTATAACACTAATTTAATCAAAACAACTATCAAATACTAACTTTTATGAAACTAATTATTCCTATATTTTCCTTCTGCTTCGCGCTTTTAAGTTTTAGCCAAGGAACGCAATTACTAAGAGAGCCCACTATTTCTAATACCGAAGTCGTTTTTGTGTATGCCAACGATTTGTGGAAAGCCCCAATAAACGGTGGCAATGCTGTTCGATTAACAAGCAGTGAAGGCTATGAGCAAGATCCACACTTTTCGCCCGATGGAAAACATATTGCCTTCACCGCAGAATACGATGGCAATTTAGATGTATATGTAATTCCTGCTGAAGGTGGAGAGCCAAAGCGATTAACCTATCACCCCGATGGCGATTTTGTACAAGGCTGGACACCCGAGGGAAGAGTTTTGTTTCGTTCCAGCCGTGAAGCTAAACCAACACAAAGCACTAAATTTTTCACTGTTGATTTAGAAGGCAACTTTCCGCAAGCCTTAGATATTAACCGTGCTGCTTATGGCGAAATTTCAGAAGATGGCAATCACTTGGCTTACACACCCATCATGAGTTGGGATCCTGAGTGGCGCAATTACCGCGGTGGTCAGGCCATGCCTATATGGATTGTGGATTTAAAAACTAAAGATTTAATTACCACACCGCAATTAGATAAAGAACGCCATCTAGATCCGGTTTGGTTAAATGGTGTTGTTTACTACCTTTCTGAAAGAGATTACACCAGTAATATTTGGAGTTTTGACCCGAAAACGAAAACTGAAAAACAAATAACTTTTCATAAGAAATTTGATGTTAAAAGTTTAGATGCCCATAACGATAAAATAGTATACGAACAGGGCGGTTATCTCCATCTATTCAATACAACCAACAATGAAACCAAACAACTCAATATTTCCGTTAAAGGTGATTTAAATTACGCTAGAGAACGATGGGAAAATGTAACTGCTAATAATTTGAACAATCCCAATCTGTCACCAACCGGTAAGCGTGCCTTATTTGAATATAGAGGTGAAATTTTTAGTGTCCCGAAGGAAAAAGGGGGTTGGATAAATTTAACCAATAGTTCTGGCGTTGCTGACCGCTACCCTATTTGGTCGCCAAAAGGTGATAAGATCGCTTGGTTTTCAGATAACAGCGGTGATTACAAACTCGTAATAGCCGACCAAAACGGGCAAAATAAAACCGAAATAACCCTACCAAATCCAACGTTTTACTTCCAACAAGATTGGTCGCCCGATGGGAAACATATAGCCTACACCGATACAGATTACAATATTTGGATTGCCAATTTAGAAACCAAAAAGGTAGTAAAAGCTGACACCGATCGCTATGCCCATCCAAATCGCAGCATGAATCCAGTATGGTCGCCTGATAGCCAATGGATCGCTTATGCAAAACAACTTAATAGTCATTTTAAAGCTGTATTTGCGCATAACATTTCAACCAATAAAACCATACAAATTACCGATGGTATTGCCGATGCAATCAGCCCTGTTTGGGATGCTTCAGGTGCTTATATTTATACACTTGCTAGCACCAATTACGGCTTAGCAACTGGTTGGTTAGATATGAGTTCTTACGATCCTAAAACTACTCGCAGTTTATACGCTATTGTTTTGAGTAGTGACGGTTCTGCACCAAATCTTCCTAAAATGGATGTTGAAGCGCTAACAAACTCCGAAGAGAAAGATAAAACAGATGACAAGAATAACGATAAGAAAGATGATAAAAAGGAGGATAAAAAAGAAGCTGTTATTGTAAAGATTGATGCGGACGGTATTTTTGATCGTGCGGTAGCTTTAAAATTGGATGATCGTGAGTATGTAGCACTTTTAGCTGGCCCAAAATACACTGTTTTTGTAGCAGAACAAGTGCCGAATGTATCTGATTTTACAGTGCATAGCTATGACGTTGAAAAAGAAAAAGCAACGGAATTTAGCAAAGGGGCACAATCTATGGTGGTTTCGGCCGATCGCAAGCAATTGCTTTTAAAACAAAATGGCGGTTGGTTTATCGTTGAAACAAAAGGCACTCCAAAGGCAGGTGATGGCAAACTAGCCACAGACATGAAATTAAAAATAGATCCAAAGGCCGAATATCATCAAATTTTTAAAGAAGGCTGGCGCTACATGCGAGATTTTCTTTATGTGAATAATGTGCACGGCGCTCCGTGGAATGAAGTTTACGAATGGTATTCACCGTGGATCGACCATGTTCGGCATCGAACAGACTTAAATTACGTAGTTGATATTATGAGTGGTGAGGTTGCTATTGGGCATTCCTATGTTTCCGGTGGCGATATGCCCAATGTTTCCAGAGTACCAGTTGGTCTGTTAGGTTGTGATTATGAAATAGCCAACGGTCACTACCGAATCTCTAAAATATACAAAGGTGAACGATGGAATCCTGGATTTAATGCGCCATTGGGTTTACCTGGCATAAAGGTTAATGAAGGTGATTATATCTTGGCGGTAAATGGTAAAAAGATTTCATCTGAAGAAAATATTTATCAAATGTTTGAGCAAACTGTCGGTAGAGAAATAGAAATCACCGTAAACAACAAGCCCAACAATTCTGGCGCTAGAACCGTTACAGTGAAGCCTCTTTCCAACGAACGAAACTTGCGCACAATAGATTGGGTTGAAGGTAACCGACGATTGGTAGATAAATTATCTGACGGGAAATTGGCTTATGTATATGTGCCTAATACTTCAGGTCCTGGTTTTACTTCTTTCAATCGTTATTACTTTTCTCAGCAAGATAAAAAAGGTGTTGTAATTGATGAACGCAATAACGGTGGTGGTTCGGCTGCTGATTACATGATTGATATTATGAGTCGTGAACTATTTGGCTATTTCAATAGCAAAACCGAAGGCAACCGACCGTGGACAACACCAATGGCTGGCATATGGGGACCAAAGGTTATGATTATAAATGAGCGTGCTGGTTCTGGTGGCGATTTGTTACCCTATATGTTTAAAGCCAAAGAATTGGGTCCATTAATCGGTACCCGCACTTGGGGTGGTTTAGTTGGTACTTGGGACACGCCGCGTTTTATTGATGGTGGGAGAATGGTCGCGCCACGTGGCGGTTTTTATGATGCGGATGGCAATTGGGCCGTTGAAGCTGAAGGCGTAGCACCCGATATTGAAGTGATACAACATCCGAAACAAACTAGCAATGGCATCGATCCGCAACTAGAACGTGCCGTAAAAGAAACACTTGAATTGTTAAAAACAAACACCTTTGAATTAAAACCTGAACCAGCACCACCTGTTAGATGGAAGCGACCTGAGGGTTACAAAAATGACAATTAAATGCTTTATTACCACAGTTAGAATGACTGCCTTAAGAAATAATATCAACTGTGGTAATTTTTTATGATCAATCTATGAAGATTAAAAAAATATTTAAAATTATTGTTGGCATTGTTGTGTTTTTCACTTTGCCAACCTTATTACTTTTTGCATTTTTATATCTAAGATACAACGAGCCATTACCCGATGGTTCACAAGGTAAAGCCGCTGATGAACTCGCAATTACTATGCTTGAAGCTTTGGATTACCAAGCTTTTCAAAACACCAATTACCTTGCCTGGAGTTTTAAAAATAGGCATCATTACAAGTGGAATAAAGCAGAAAATATTTGCGAGATAAGATGGAAACATGTAAAAGTAATACTGAACCTAAACAATATTGAGTCCTCAGATGTTTACATCGAAGACAATATTTATAACGGCGAAGACAAACAAAAACTAATTAGCAAAGCTAAAGATTACTTTAACAACGATTCCTTTTGGCTGGTGGCGCCTTACAAAGTATTCGACAAGGGTGTTGAACGTCGTTTGGTTAAAACAGAAGATAACAACAATGCATTATTAGTTACATATACTTCGGGAGGAAGCACGCCAGGAGACTCGTATTTGTGGCACTTAGATACAACAGGAAAACCGACGCATTTTCAAATGTGGGTTTCTATTTTACCAATTGGTGGATTAGAAGCCAGTTGGAATGACTGGACCACTTGCGAAACTGGTCTCCAACTTCCAACTTTTCATAAAATGTTAATCCTGGGTATTGAATTAGATGGTTTTGAATGTCGATGATTTATAACGACTTTATCAACTTTAGTTAAAAATTTTCTGTTCCAAACTACAAATTGTTAAGACTACCCATCAATTTTTCGTGCATAGCGTTGGTATAATCCAAATGGGTCACCATTCTTAATTTATTACTTCCCATTCCTATAATGTGAATACCTTTTTGATTTAATTTCTTCAGAAATTCGGATTCGTTCACGTCCTTATTCAATTCAAAAATAATAATATTGGTTTCAATGGGTTCTACTTTTTTAATCCAAGATTGTTGTTGCAACACCTCGCCTATCTGCCTAGCTTTTTCGTGGTCTTCTCTTAAACGATCAAAATGATGATCCAAAGCATATAATCCAGCAGCCGCTAAATAACCGATTTGACGCATGCCACCGCCTAATATTTTTCGAATTCTGATGGCATTCTGCATGATAGCTTCATCACCAATTAATACGGAACCAACAGGACAGCCTAATCCCTTACTTAAACAAACCGAAATAGTTTGAAACAACTCACCGTACTGCTTTGGTGTTTCGTTTTTGGCTATTAAAGCATTCCATAATCGGGCACCGTCTAAATGGTAACCCAAGTTATGATTGGTACAAACATCTTTGATTTTTATAAGTTCTTCAAAATCCCAGCAGGCACCACCACCTTTATTGGTAGTATTTTCAACTTCTACCAATTTAGTTAACGGACTGTGATAAAAATCGGGTGGATTTATAGATTCTTCCACTTGGCTTGCTGTAAACATACCGCGATGCCCATCAACCAATTTACAAGATACGCCACTATTGAACGATGCACCACCACCTTCATAATTGTAAATATGTGCATATTTATCACAAATAACCTGGTCACCTGGGTTGGTATGCAATTTAATAGCAGTTTGATTTGCCATGCTGCCCGTTGGAAAAAACAATGCTTTCGGTTTTCCAAACATTGTCGCGAGTCGTGCCTCAAGTTCATTTACGGTTGGATCTTCTTTATAAACATCGTCACCAACTTCGGCCGAGAACATAGCCTCTAACATGCCTTTTGTTGGTTTTGTAACCGTGTCACTTCTTAAATCTATAATCATATTTTAATTTGAATTTCTGTTGTTTTCATTCTTATGTCTCTTCAGAAAAATAGTTCATGTTTTTGGGTTGTTAACACTAAATATTATTCTCACAACACGACTGTAAAATTAAGCAAATCTCAGCGTTATTAATCCAACTTTATTAACCTTGCTGCTTATGACTCCCTTTGTATTTATTAAAAAAACAACGATATTATAAAATTGTGAAAATGAAAATGAAATTATTTCATAATTCTCAGTGTTTGTTTAAAATTATTGCATATTATTTATTGAATGACTCAATACTTATTAGTATTTTGGGTAAAAACTAACTATATGGAAAAAGAAGAATCAAATGCATTATTTTCTTCTTATGAGAGAAACGAAAATTTGTTTGATGAGATATTCGATGCTAATCATAAGGTAAGACCAACTTATAAGAAAATATTTGAGCTTTACAGTGATCACTCAATTTCAGACTTTGCCCATCTAAATGAAAAAGCAAAATCTTCATTTTTTAACCAAGGTATCACCTTTCAGGTTTACAGCGATTCTAAAGCACAGGAAAAAATATTTCCGTTTGATTTATTTCCGAGAATCATAGAAGGTAAAGAATGGAAGACTATTGAAAAAGGCGTTTTACAAAGAAGCAAAGCACTTAATGCTTTTTTATGGGATTTATATCACGAAAAAAATATTATTAAGGCTGGCATCGTACCGATGGATTTAATAAGTTCATCTGAAAATTATTTACGGCAAATGGTCGATTTAGATCCACCTGGCGGAATTTACAACCATATCTCAGGAACAGATTTAATAAAACATGCCGATGGTCAATATTATGTGTTAGAAGATAATATAAGATGTCCGTCTGGCGTAAGCTACGTAATGTGTAATAGAAATGCCTTAAAAAGAGCTTTATTTGGTGTATTTAATCATTATCAAATACACAATGTCACAGATTATGCCGAGAATTTATTAGAAATTATGCGATCCGTTAAACCTAAGGGAGTCGACAATCCAAATTGTGTTTTAATCACGCCTGGTGTTTACAATTCTGCTTACTATGAGCATTCGTATCTTGCTAAAACGATTGGTGTTGAATTGGTTGAAGGTAGAGATCTTTTTGTGGACAAAGGATTTGTTTATATGAAAACGATTAACGGTCCAGTTAAAGTAGACGTTGTATATAGACGAATTGATGATACATTTATAGATCCACTAGAATTCAGACAAGACTCAAGTCTTGGCGTTCCGGGACTACTCGCCTCGTATAAACAAGGAAATGTGAGCATTGTTAATGCACCCGGTACTGGCGTAGCGGACGACAAAGCTGTGTACACCTATATGCCAGAAATTATAAAATTCTACTTAAACGAAAAACCTATTTTAAATAATGTTCTTACCTACCATTGTAGCCGAGAAGACGATTTAAAATTTGTGCTCGAAAATATCGACAAACTAGTAATCAAGCCGGTAGATGAAGCTGGTGGTTATGGTATATCAATTGGTAATAAACTCACCAAAACTGAAATTGAAAATGTAAAAAAAGTCATTAAAAAACATCCACGAAAATATATTGCACAACCTATTATGTCGTTATCTGTTCATGCCACTTATATTGAAGACAGCCAGTCTTTTGAACAACGTCATGTAGATTTAAGAACCTACACCCTTCTAGGTCAAGATAAAGCCTTTGTGCTTAAAGGTGGTTTAACCAGAGTGGCACTTAGTAAAGGAAATTTAATTGTTAATTCTTCTCAAGGAGGAGGCTCAAAAGATACTTGGGTTCTAAAAAAATAAAGTAATATGCTAGCAAGAGTTGCAGACAACCTATTTTGGATGGGACGCTACATTGAACGCGCAGAACACACTGCTCGATTCATGAACGTTAATTATTTCACGTCATTAGATGCACCCAATAAGTTATCACAATCCAGACAATTTGTTTTACAATCTATTCTTTCCTTAGTAGGAGACGATGATGACAACGCTGCTCGTCTTAACGAAGAAGAGGTTTTATATAATGTAGGCTTAAATCCCGACAAAGGATATTCTATATTAAATTGTGTAAAGTATGCGCGTGAAAACGCCAACAGCTCAAGAGATTGCATCTCAAGCGAATTTTATGAATCCATCAATAAGTTCTATCATTTTGTTATGAATTTCCCTAAGGTTACATTCGTAAAAAGTGGGCTTCATGATTTCACAACCCATGTTGCTGAACATACGGCAATCCTTAGAGGTAAAATAAGAGGTACCTTATTGCACGATGAAATCTATGCCTTAATTATGCTAGGAATTAATATTGAACGTGCTACACAAGTTACACGTATCATTAAAACAAAATTTGAAGATGCTGAAAAAGCCCTTGGAAGTTATTCAAAACCAATTCAAAATAGCTATGAATGGACCACACTACTTAAATGTTGTGAATCCTATGACATGAATCGGCGTTTTTATAAGAAAGTACCAGAACAAATTACAACCTTAGAATTTCTGATTCTCAACCCAGAATGTCCGAGATCTGTGATGAATAGCCTTAATCAAATTGAAAAACACATCAGTACCATAGACAATAAAAAAATGAGAGACAAAACTTCTGTTTCTTTTTTAATAGGAAAAATGTGCTGCAACTATAAATTTAAAACAGCCGAAGAAATACAAAAAAATGTCGGGGGTTTTATTCAAACAACACTCGATTCCTTAGTTGAAATTGGCGAAAAACTTGAAAAAGAATATTTCTATTATTAATAGATTTAAACTTTTATATGTTTTAAGTTTGCGATCTCATTTATTTGATTCATGACCTACGACTACACCATAAAATACAAGTCTGAAAACACCTACGAAAACCAAGTTTTCGAAGCCCACTGGCAGTTTATGATTTCTCCCGAAAACAATAGCACTCAAACTTTACTCTCTAGTCAATTTAAAAGCTCGGTCGATTCCAAAATTGAAGACTCAATCAATGGATATAACTTTCAATCGTATAGAATCCACTGTAAAAAACCGTTTGACACTATTAATTTTGAAGCAGAATTTAAGCTTGTAAAAGTTGAAATTAATCCTTTTGAATTTGCAACCTCCCAAAATGACAACGACTCATACGAGATCATAGAAAAGTTAGATTTTAAAATTGATAATGAATCATTTCTGACACCTACCAAACTCACGCAGTTATCTGCAAAAAATGAAACGATTTATAAATTCGATAAAAGTTTGTCTCTTGTCGATAACCTTATTGCTTTAAATAATTGGGCATACCTCCATTTATTTTTTAAAGTTGGTGTCACTGACGTTAATACAACGCTAGATGAAATTATTGACAAGCGTAATGGTGTATGTCAAGATTTTTCACACTTATTTATCGCTATAGCCAGAAAAAATAATATTCCTGCTCGCTATGTATCAGGATATTTACATCAAGGGGATGGCTTTTTTGGTGATTCACAAATGCATGCATGGGTTGAAGCTTATGTGCCAAATTTAGGTTGGATTGGTTTTGATCCAACCAATAATTTGTTAGCCAATCATAACCACATTAAAGTGAGTCATGGTAGAGATTATAACGACTGTCCACCCATTAAAGGCGTTATTTATTCTTCGGGTAAAAACGAAACAAAATATTCTGTAGAGGTTTCTTACCAACAATAAATTTGCAGCAAATTCTGCTAATTCAAAAAGAGTCTTACTTTTGCATAAAAATTATTATATGATAACTTCCGATCAATTAAAAGATCTTAATTCCCGTCTAGACGCACTTAGACACTATCTTTGACGTAGATGCCAAACTGGTTGAAATAGCAAACGAAGAAGAACAAACTTTCGACCCAAATTTCTGGAACGACTCTAAAAAAGCGGAGTTGGTAATGCAGTCTTTGCGTGAGAAGAAAAAGTGGATTGAAGATTACCATAAATCTGTAAATCTTTTTGAAGAGCTAGAAATTGCTTATGAGTTTTACAAAGAAGGAGAATTTGCAGCCGAAGATGTTGAAAACCAATTTGAAACTACTACAAACACCATTGAAAAATTAGAGTTTAAAAATATGCTTTCAAAAGAAGGTGATAAACTAAGTGCCGTTTTGCAAATTACCGCAGGTGCTGGTGGTACTGAGTCTTGTGATTGGGCAAGTATGCTCATGCGCATGTATTTAATGTACGCTGAAAAAAATGGCTATAAAGTAAAAGAACTAAACTTTCAAGAAGGTGATGTCGCGGGTATCAAAACGGTTACTTTAGAAATTGAAGGTGATTTTGCTTTTGGTTGGTTAAAAGGCGAAAACGGCGTACATCGATTAGTGAGAATTTCGCCATTCGACAGTAATGCCAAACGCCATACCAGTTTTGCCTCGGTTTACGTCTATCCCTTAGTTGATGATACGATCGAAATTGAAGTCAATCCTGCCGATATCGAAATCATAACTGCCAGAAGTAGTGGCGCCGGTGGCCAAAATGTGAATAAAGTTGAAACAAAAGTTCAACTAACGCATAAGCCTACTGGTATTCAAATTTCTTGTTCCGAAACTCGTTCACAACACGATAATCGTAATCGGGCGATGCAGATGCTGAAATCTCAATTGTACGAAATAGAGCTTCAAAAGCAAATGGCGCAACGCGAAGATATTGAAGCAGAAAAAATGAAAATTGAATGGGGTAGTCAAATTAGGAATTATGTGCTACATCCATACAAATTAATAAAAGATGTAAGAACGGCGCACGAAACTGGCAATGTTGACGCTGTTTTAAATGGTGATTTAGAGCCCTTCTTAAAAGCCTATCTAATGATGATGGGACAAAAAACCGACGATACAAAAACCCTATAACATGATTGAAATTTATCACAATCCGAGATGCAGAAAAAGCAGAGAAGCATTACAATTATTAGAATCTCGAAATTTGGCACACAACGTGGTACTTTACTTAGAAAACATACCAAGTAAAATAGAATTGGCGAAAATTATTGAAAAACTAGGTGTAAAACCAATAGAATTGGTAAGAACACAAGAAGCTATTTGGAAGACTGAGTACAAAGGAAAAACTTTATCAGATAATGATATTCTACTCGCTATGATGAAACACCCAAAATTAATAGAACGACCAATAATAATTAAAGGAGAAAAAGCCATTGTAGGGCGGCCTGCCGAAAAAATATTAACTTTGTTTTAAAAAATATGATGATTAAATATTTAAACCTTTTAGTAGTTATACTTGTTTCTTGCCATAACATGATTTATTCCCAAAATGTGCCTCCCAATGAATCTCAAAAAGTGCGTATGGAACAAAAAATGGAGGAGCGCAAGCAAGATTACATCAACAATTTTTTATACACGCTTGAAGTAGACGAATTTCAAAAAGAAATTATAAGGCAAAAATTGAATTCTTTTTTTGATGAAAAAATAAATATTTTAAAAAGACCTTACAAACGGAGTATTGAATTTCAAGAAGCCATTACAAGTCTTGAAAATTCGCATTTCAAAGATATTGAAGAAATGGTAACTAAAACTACAATGACTAAAATTATAGAAATGGCTCAAGGCGATTTTAATGAAAAAGATGTACTGAGGGAAAAACGAAAAAATAAGAAAAAAAATTAACTTCCTATTAACAGTATAGGCTTCGGTTATCGTGAATTGTTAAAAACTATAGCCCTTTAACATAAGATTAACCACCATCAACTTTGGTAGGTTTACTTTTGCGTATACATAACGCACTACATGAAAAAATCTGTTTTTTTTTTATTTTTATTTTGTTTCTCCACCTTATTAGTTTCAGCTCAAAAAGAAGTTAAAATATCCGGAAAAGTTTTAGAAGAAGGAACAAACTATCCATTAGAATATGCTACTATTTCTTTTTTCAGTATTAAGGAAAATAAAATTATAACTGGAGGTATTACCAATATGGATGGTGTTTTCGAGGTTATGGTGCCTATAGATACGTATAATATAAAAGTTGAATATATTTCATACACTACAAAGACCTACAATAATAAATCTATCAGTAACGAAATGAATTTAGGCACCGTTTCACTTGCTCTTGATGCACAAGCACTAGACCAAGTCGAAATCATTGCCGAAAGAACAACCGTCGAAATTAAACTTGACAAAAAGGTGTATAACGTCGGTTCCGATTTAACCGTTAGAGGTGGAACCGTTAGTGATGTTTTAGACAATGTACCGTCGGTTTCGGTAGATGTGGAAGGCAATGTTGCCTTAAGAGGCAATGATGACGTTAGGATTTTAATTAACGGGAAACCTTCTGGATTAGTAGGATTAAACTCAACAGAAGCATTACGACAATTACCAGCCGAATCTATTGAACGTGTTGAAGTAATAACATCACCTTCTGCACGGTACGATGCCGAAGGAACCGCAGGTATTATCAATATTATTTTGAAACGAAGCAAGCTGCAAGGTATTAATGGTGCAGTAACTGTTAACGTTGGAGATCCGTTTCAAGCTGGTTTATCGGCGAATTTAAATTACAGAACAGGTGATTTCAATTTCTTTACAACCACCGGTTACAATTACCGCGAAGGTCCAGGAAATGCCTTTTCTAATACAAACTTTTTAAATACTAATAATTCTCTTTCAGAAACGAGAGACTTTGAACGTTTCAATAGTGGATTAAATTCGAGTGTTGGCGTGGAGTGGTATGTGAACGAATCCTCTTCTATAATTGCTTCTGTTCAAATAAGAGATAGTGATGATTCTAGAGAAACAACCAATATTTTAAGAGAATTCGATTCTAATAACTCGCTAATAAACACCACACGACGTTTTGACCCCGAGTTTGAAGATGATAAAACAATACAATACACATTAAATTACGACAAACAGTTTAATGGTGATTCAGAACACAGATTAACCTTAAATTTTCAGTACGAAACTACTAACGAAGTTGAAGCATCTCTTATAGAGCAAGACGATATTGACGTAGAGGATGTTGTAACCGATGAAATGGAAAATAGAGTTTTTCTACAAGGCGATTACGTGATGCCAATTGGTGAAGTAAGCCAATTTGAAGTTGGTTACCAAGGTCGATTTATTACCTTGGATACCGATTATGCAGTAGCATTTAACGATGGGGAAGGCAACTTTGATTTAGATACCAATCTTAGTAATAATTTAATTTACCGTGAATATGTAAATGCGTTTTATTCTCAATTTGGAAGTAAAATTGGTGAGAAATTCTCATTTCTTTTTGGCTTGAGACTAGAGGAATCACGCATTACTATTGACCAAGTTACCACTAACGATTTCGAAAGAAAAACCTATGCCAACTTATTTCCTACACTTAATTTAGCCTATGAATTATCAGAAGATGAAAACATTACCATTGGTATAAATAGACGTATAAGAAGACCACGTTCAAGATTTATCAATCCCTTTCCATCTAGGAGTTCAGCCACCAATTTATTTCAAGGGAATCCTGATTTAGACCCAAGTTTTTCTACTACTTATGATGTGGGATATTTTAAAAAGTTTGGTAAACTCGATTTAAATACTTCTTTATATTTCCAAAACGCAACTGACGTCTTCGTTTTTATTACTGAAGAAACAGGCGAGACTGCTATTGTAGGCAGCACTGAAGTTCCAGTAATTAGACGTACGCCAGTCAATCTTGCCACCAATGAACGCTTTGGCTTTGAGTTCACATTAACTTACAGACCAACTAAAAAATGGAATATGAATGGAAATTTTAATCTATTTCAATCCATTACAAAAGGTGATTATTTAGGTACCAATTTCGATGCAGAAAACCTCAGTTGGTTTATACGATTGAACAATAAAATCACACTTCCTGGTGATATCGATTGGCAAACAAGATTAAATTACCGTGGTCCTTCCGAAGATGCTCAAAACATAAATAGAGGAATTTTTACAACAGATTTGGCTTTTAGTAAGGACATTTTCAATCGAAATGCATCTATTGCTTTAAACGTTAGCGACTTATTTAATTCCAGAAAAAGAATTACCGAAACTACTACCCCAACATTCAATTCGGTAAGTGAATTCCAATGGCGCGTACGGTTTGTTAATTTATCGTTTACTTACAGATTTAATCAGCAAAGAGAGCGCGATCGACGAGAACGCAACGGTGGCGGCCTTAATGGTGGAGACGACTTTGATTTTGAAGGATAATTTATTTTTCACCAAGTAAAAGATTTAAAATCGCACCGGTATATTATTTCTTTTTTTATGATTTTTGTTTTATAAATATTTAAAACAAAGCAGAAAATGAAAATAATTCGTGAATTTAAGGAATTTGCTGTAAAAGGCAACATGTTAGACATTGCTATAGGGGTAATTATTGGGGCATCGTTTAATAAAGTAATTGATGTATTGGTAAAACAAATCATGATGCCACCACTTTCCATGTTAACCAATGGAATAAATTATAGTGAAAAAAAATACATTTTAAAAGAAACTGTTTTAAATGATGCTGGCAAAGAAATGGTTAAAGAAGTAGCAATAGGTTACGGATTATTTATTGAAACCATCATAGACTTTTTAATCGTCGGAATAACTGTTTTTCTTGTTGTTAAAGGTATGAATAAATTTAAACGCAAGGCACAAGATGTAAAAGATAAAACTGTTGAAACGCCTAAAGACATCGAAATTTTAAGCAGAATTAGCGATTTAATGGAAGAGCAAAACGGGTTTTTAAAAACCCAGCAGAAATCTGGGTAGTGTTATTTGAGTAACCGAGTTAATTCCTACAATTAACCCATTCAAATTAAATTAACATATTTTTTTTTCATATCTTTCAGCCTCTTAAGAAAGTCATTATGAATTACCTCAAAAAATTAGGTATTGCCAATTTTTTAATGTTGTTGCTCTGCGTCGTTATTATAGGGGTTGCCGAATATTTATTTTTATCGGGTGATGAAATTCATGGGATTTTCATAGGTCTTTGGGCGCCAACCTTACTTGGTGTCATGATATTTCTAAAATTGATCAACCATGGAAGCAAATGAAATAGTTTTCTGGTTTTCAATCATTGTTTCTGGATTGGTTGCTATCTGGGCAGTTGTAATTATTAGAGCTTACAACAATATTGATAAAAAAGAATAGTTTTTAAAACTGTACGGCTCGATTAAAGTATTTTATTGTTTTTTAGATTTGACAATTATTGTCTTTTAAATTAATTCGTCTTGCTACTTTAATACATGGAAATAATATTACTGCAATTATTTATTGATTTCGGTTTTGTAGTATTAATTTGGGCTGTTCAGTTGGTTATCTATCCCAGTTTTAAATTTTACACGGAGGAAAATCTGTTAATATGGCATCGGCTTTATACCAAAAAAATAACCTTCATCGTACTACCTTTAATGCTTGCACAATTCGTTCTTACATGCGTTCATCTTTGGCAAATAGTTAATTTATTCACAATTCTTTCAATGGTGATTGTTGCGTTGTTATGGTTACTAACTTTTATTGTGTTCGTACCGCTGCATCAAAGTATTGATAAGAACACGAATGACAATACCACAGTAAACAAACTCGTGAAAAAAAATAAATTAAGAACATTTTTATGGTCGCTTTTATTCATGGTTTCGGCCTTAAATTACTTTTTAAATTATTAACTTGCTACTTAAATTAAATACCCATAATGGCGCAAAAACAATTAGGTTTAAACACTATCTGTACACATGTTGGCGAAATAAAAGACACACAATTTAAAGGTGCAGTCTCACCAATTTACACCAGTACTTCGTACGAATTTTTAGATGTTGATATTAAGCGCTACCCGCGTTATTTTAACACACCAAACCAAGAACATTTATGCAAAAAAATTGCAGCTTTAGAGCATGCCGAATCAGCTATAATTTTTAGCTCAGGTATGGCTGCCATCAGCACTATGTTTTTAGCATTTCTGAAAATAGGTGATCACGTGTTGGTTCAAAATACACTTTACGGTGGAACTGTAAACTTTATAAAAGAAGAATTGCCTAAATACGGAATAGAATACACATTTACTAACGGTTACAACGTTGAAGATTTTGAAAAGGACATCAAACCAAACACCAAATTTATTCTTATTGAAACACCGTCAAATCCTTTGATGACGGTTACCGACATTGCAGCGGTTGCAAAACTTGGGAAATCACGAGGAATTTTAACTGCTATAGATAACACTTTCGCGTCACCCATCAATCAAAATCCCATCGATTTTGGAATTGATATGGTCATGCATTCAGCTACCAAATATTTAGGTGGACATTCCGATATTAGTGCAGGAGCAGTTGCGGCTTCCAAAGAAATAATCGATAAAATCTGGCATACTGGCATCAACTTGGGCGGCAACTTGAGCGATATGACTGTCTGGTTACTTGAACGTAGTATGAAAACCTTGGCGTTACGCGTAAAAGCACAGACCGCTAATGCCATGGAAATGGCAAAATGGCTTTTGGCACATCCTAAAGTTAAAAACGTTTACTATCCGGGATTAGAATCGCATCCGGAGCACCAACTTGCGAAACAACAAATGAACGGCTTTGGAGCTATGCTTTCCTTTGAACTTGAAGATGGTATCGACGCCTTGGTCTTTCAAAAGCAACTTATGCTCATAAAATCATCGATGAGTTTAGCTGGTGTGGAAAGTACCGTTATTTCGCCATTTTTAACCTCACATGCTTTATTAACTGCTGAAGAACGTCTTAATGTAGGCATTAGCGATCAACTTATAAGATTTTCTGTTGGTATAGAAGAATGTGTTGATTTACAAAACGATATAGATCAAGCTATTGAAAATACTATAAAATTAAAATGATGAAATTAGATATATTAGCAATCGGCGCACATCCCGACGATGTTGAATTGGGCTGCGGTGCGACCCTAGCAAAAGAAATTTCAAAAGGTAAAAAAGTTGGTATACTCGATTTAACCAGAGGTGAACTAGGTACCCGAGGAACAGCCGAAACCCGTGATCAAGAAGCCGAAGATGCCTCAAATGCGCTTGGAGCCCTAGTGAGAACCAATATGGAGTTTTCTGATGGTTTTATCATTAACGACAAATGGCATCAGATTGAAATAATAAAAATGATAAGACTATACCGTCCTGAAATCGTCATCTGTAATGCCATAGACGATCGGCATATAGACCATGCAAAGGCGAGTAAATTGGTGAGTGAGGCTTGCTTTTTAAGCGGATTGATTAAGATTGATACCAAACACGAAGATGTTGATGATTGGCAAGAACCTTGGCGACCTAAAGCGGTTTATCACTATATCCAATGGAAAGACTTACAACCCGATGTGGTGGTTGACGTTACAGGTTTTATGGACGCCAAAATGAAAGCTGTTTTATGTTATAAAACACAGTTTTTCGATCCAAAAAGTGAAGAACCAGAAACGCCCATTAGCAGTAAAAACTTTACAGAAAGCATTACATACCGAGCTAGAAATTTGGGTAGACTAATTGGCACGGACCACGCCGAAGGTTTTAACACCGAACGTTATCCTGCCGTTGATAGTTTGTTTGATATTATTTAAACTATTAGAATGCTTAGGCAAAGTTATTTATGAAATTTAATATATCTTAAGTTACCTATTTTATATAATAATTTCAAAAAACACTTTGCAGAAAATAGGAAATAAATTACATTTGCAATCCAATTTAAAATGGTGGTTGTAGCTCAGTTGGTTAGAGCGCCTGATTGTGGTTCAGGAGGTCGTCGG
>NZ_DAISXK010000031.1:0-32183 GCF_036825875.1 Paucihalobacter sp.
TTTGTTTTAAACACCTGTGGTAATCTAAAATCTTTTGCAAATAAGTTAATCTCGCCACCAACGGCGCCAGTACCTTGTGCCGGTGATTGAAACTGGTCAAAAGGATCAGGATTAAAGAATGGTGCGTTACTGCCTGTTAATTGAACAAAACCAACATTCAAACCATTATTGTTGTATGCACCACCTGGCCAAACCAATGGAATACGAGAGGTGAAAATACCTGCACCACCACGAATTTGCGTAGAGTTATCGCCTTTAACATCCCAGTTAAAGCCAATTCTAGGCGATATATTCACGTTGGCATCAATCCCTTGCCCAACTTTAGCACCTAGCATATCTTTACCTGCGTTTTCTAATAATGGAATGGTTCTGTTATTAAAATCGCTATTCACTGCACTATCATCCCAGTAAGGAATATCAAATCTTAAACCAGCAGTAAGACGAAAATTATCAGTTATGTTAACCTCATCCTGAACATAAAAACCAACCTGTAAGAAATCAAACTCCGCTGCTCCTTGAGAATCCTGGCCAAAACCACCTATTAACGAGTAGCCATGACGGTATCTATTTGGGCGGTTGCCATCTAAGAAATCTGTAAGGCTTGAAAAACGGTAATCACCAAAGTTTTGTCTAAAGAAGATATTATTAGAACTTGAAAGCTCAGCATTACCTCCAATGGTTATGGTGTGTCTTCCAGAGTATATTTCAAAATTATTAGTCAAGGTTAATACATCTTGGTCTAATTTATTGGCAGTTGAAAATGGTTCAGATCCAAAGAAAATACTACCTGGTCCATCCTGTATTTCAACTCTAGGAAAATCTCCACCTATTGGCTTTCTATTGTCCCTAACAGAGGTGTAACCAAGAACCAAGTTATTTGAAAATTTGTTTCCTATTTTACTGTTTAACTCTATCGAAGTTGAATTGGTGATAGATGTAAAATCTATACCGCCGTTAAAGAATCTTATATTGCCTGTGTTTGAAGACGGTGCATTTAATTGAACTGCCTTAACGTAAGAGTGTTTAGCGGAAAGCACATTATTCGCATTAAGGTTCCAGTCAATTTTTGCAATCAATTTATCACTAACTAAAGATGATGTATTGTTGGTGAAACCTCCAGCATCATATCCAAAGCTATTAGATAAAAAATTAGATAACTGATTAATTTGATCTGGACTTGAATCACCTATGTATGTTGAAGCATCAAACGGTTGCGGTGTTTCTTCATCTTGTCTTTCGTAGTTAACAAAGAAAAACAATTGATCTTGAATGATTGGTCCACCTAAACGTACCCCATAAATATTAGTGTTGAAATCGTCTAACTTTTGACGACCGTCGTCTCCAGCTAAATCAACAGGAGTTTTTCCAGCCAAATCTTGGTTTCTAAAAAAGGTGTATGCAGAACCTTCCCATGTGTTGGTTCCTGACTTGGTAATGGCATTAATACTACCACCAGCAAAACCAGACTGTCTTACATCAAATGGTGCAACGTTAATTCTAAACGACTCAATAGCATCTAAGGAAATCGGACTCACACCAGTTTGACCACCATTGGTGCCACTTCCAGCTAATCCAAATACATCGTTGTTTACCGCACCATCAATATAAATGGCGTTGTAACGGTTGTTTTGACCTGCAATAGAAATGACATCATCACCAGAAATTTTTGCTTGAGGCGTTAATCTAGCAAAATCGGCAATGTTACGCGAAATCGTTGGCAAGCCTTGAACTTGTCTTCTAGAAACATTGGTTTCAGCACCTGTTTTAGCGTTTCCTGCACCTTCATAAGTAAGAACAACTTCGTCTAAAACATTCGCATCTTCGGACATTTTAACGTTAATTCTTTTAGAATCACCAAGTTGTAAGTATACGTTTTGATCCACATATTCTTGGTAACCAACATATGAAATTGTGATTTTGTAAGGACCACCAACTCTCATACTTGGAATACGGTAAAATCCATCAAAATCGGTCGCCGCTCCGTAAACTGTTCCAGATGGCGTGTGAAGTGCTACAATATTGGCACCTGGTAATGGTTCTCCCTGAGCATCTGTTATCTGACCACCTATAGAGGCAGTAGTAACACCCTGAGCGAAACCTGAAGCTGTGAACAACATGACAGCAACAACGCATAAAAATTGAGTAATTTTTCTCATCGTATAAATATTAATTTTGGTTTTAAAATTTGTGCAAATTTAAGCTTTGTATATTCTGAAACATTACGCTAATGTTAAGAAATCACAAAAAACGAAAGTAATACACTAACCTTCTAAATACCAGATTTTAAAATATTGTTCTCGCAGAACATATTAACAAAAGTTAATAGTAGGATTTGTAGTGTTTTACTAAGGCTGAAGTGGACGCATCG
This sequence comes from Paucihalobacter sp., assembly GCF_036825875.1. NCBI lineage: Bacteria > Pseudomonadati > Bacteroidota > Flavobacteriia > Flavobacteriales > Flavobacteriaceae > Paucihalobacter > Paucihalobacter sp. The sequence continues at coordinate 2,369 of NZ_DAISXK010000031.1, forward strand.
TGTGCCGAAGGTTCTAGATTGTCAAATTCGGATAAAATTTTATTGGCAAGTTCTTTTCCTAATTCTACTCCAAATTGGTCATAGCTGAAAATATTCCATACAATACCTTGAACAAATATTTTGTGCTCGTACATAGCAATCAATTTTCCTAGACTTTCTGGAGTTAGCTTTTCAATAAAATAGGTAGTTGTTGGTCTGTTACCTTCAAATACTTTAAAGAGTGCTAATTTATTTATTTCTAAAGAAGTTGCTCCTTTTAGTCGCAATTCTTGCTCCACTTCTTCTTGAGTTTTACCATTCATTAAAGCTTCGGTTTGGGCAAAGAAATTAGACATGAGCTTGTCTTGATGGTCCTTATTGCCATGAAGCGATGTTGCAAATCCAATAAAATCGGCAGGTATTAATTTGGTTCCTTGGTGAATTAATTGAAAAAATGCATGTTGGGAATTGGAACCTGGCTCGCCCCAAACAATAGTGCCTGTTTGGTAATTTACTTTTTCACCATTGCGCGCTACACCTTTACCGTTGCTTTCCATAATCCCTTGCTGTAAATAGGTTGCAAATTGGTTTAGGTATTGCGTGTAAGGAATAACGGCTTCGGTTTCAACATTGAAAAAATTATTATACCAAACTGTTATTAAAGCAGCCATCACTGGAATATTTTTATCAAAACTGGTATTTTTAAAATGCAAATCCATTTTGTTGGCGCCTTCAAGTAACTTTTCAAAATTATGATAGCCAACAGAAAGTGCAATAGATAAGCCAACGGCGCTCCATAGAGAAAATCGGCCACCAACCCAATCCCACATCGGGAAAATATTTGCTTCGTCAATTCCAAAAGCTTTTACATTTTTAATGTTGGTAGAAACTGCCACAAAATGTTTTGAAACTGCTTCTTTAGGTGCTGTCTCCAAAAACCATTCTCTTATAGAATTAGCGTTTGATAAGGTTTCCTGGGTTGTAAAGGTTTTTGAAACTATTACAAATAATGTTGTTTCAGGATCAAGGCGTTTTATCACCTCTTGAAAATGATCGCCATCTACATTGTTTACAAAATGGGTTTTGAGATGGTTTTTATAGTAAGATAAAGATTCAACTACCATTGCTGGTCCTAAATCGGAGCCACCAATACCAATATTCACGATATCGGTAAAAGATTTATTCGTATGACCTTTAAACTCCCCATTTATCACCGCATCGGCAAATGACTTAATTTTTGATTTTACTTCATAAATTTCCGGTATTACATCAACGCCATCTATTAAAACTGTTTGGTCTCTTTTGGCTCTTAATGCCGTGTGTAGTACTGCTCTGCCTTCGGTTTCGTTGATAATTTCACCATCGAATTTTTTAGTAATGGCTTCTTCAAGTTTTACTTCTTTGGCTAATTTTAGCAATAATTTTTTTGTGGTTTCATCAATTCTGTGTTTTGAAAAATCTACATAGAAATCTTCCCAATTGATAGTGAAGTCTTTGGCCCTGTTACTGTTTTCTGCAAAAAGGGTCCGTAAATGTTTGTGCTCAATACTTTTGAAATGTTCTTGAAGCTGTGTCCATGCTTCGGTGGTGGTTGGATTGATTGATGCTAATGCCATTTATATTTTTTAACTTATGAAGTTCTTGTTGTCGTCTAAAGATTTAACGTCGGGTTTTTCAATTTGAATTTTATCTAATTGAATTTTTATTGGCTTGATAAATTCAATGTAATCTGCCTTTAAATTGTCGGGGATTTTCTCGGCTTCTGGCAGTTTTTCCCTAAATGGATCTACTTGTGCGCCATTTTTCCAAAAACGATAGCAAACATGTGGTCCACCCGTATTACCTGTCATTCCTACAAAACCTATTACATCACCTTGTTTCACGTATTGACCCTTTTTTACAGCTTGCCTGCTCATATGTAAATATTGGGTACTGTAGGTATCGTTGTGTTTAATTTTCACATATTTACCATTACCTCCTTTTTGGGTTGACTCTACAACTGTACCATTGGCAGTAGCTAGGATTTCAGTGCCAATTGGCGCAGCAAAATCAGTGCCTTTATGTGGACGGACTTTATAACCGTAATAGGCTATTCTTCTATTTAAATTATAGCGCGAAGAAATACGACTGAATTTAACCGGTGCCGTTAAAAATGTTTTGCGCAAACTATTGGTGTTTTCATCAAAATAATCGGCAATACCTTTAATGCTATCGATGGTATAATTAAAGGCGTAAAATTCACGGTTGCGGTGTTTAAAATAGGCTGCATCGATGCTTTCTATGCCGGCACTAATAGAGTCGTCGATAAATCGTTGGTTATAAATTATTTTAAATTCATCGCCTTCCTGTAGTTTAAAGAAGTTAATCGTCCAAGCGTAAATATCACTCATGTTGTTAATAAGAAGTCCCGCTTCCGTAATGCCTTGACTAAACATGGCATCGGAAAGATTACTGGTGATAATCCCAGAGGCTTCCCGTTTTTCAATTCTTATAGGCTTGGTTTCTTTGTAGGCATGAATAGAGTCTTCAAACTTAATAACTACATATTCCGTTTTATTTGGTTGATAAATAAAGCATTGCGGCTTTCTTATAGAATCGTTAGAACAAAGTAAGGTGTAAGGCTTTCCTATTTGAAGTTTTCTAATATCGAAGGTGTCTTTAGATTTCTCAACAATATTAAAAATGTGAGGATAGCCAATATTGTTGCGCTCTAGAATAACTCCGAAGCTATCGCCTTTTCTAATGGTATCGCGTTTTACGAAGTAATTGTTCAGGTTAAAGCCGAATTCCATTTGTGGTTCGGGTTCGGCATAGGTTTCGAAGTCGTCTTCTTGAAAGACTTCAACTTTTTCATTTTTACAGGCGGTGCTTACAATAAGACTTAAAATGGCTATTAATACAAATTTTGAACGCATTGGCAGAGGTTTAGAGGTTATTTCCCCAATTTTCTAATTCTATTGAACTCCAAAGTTCAGGAAAAAATATTCTTTTTTGATACTTTGGATGCATATATTTTTTCCAATCGCTACCACCAGTGGCTTCACCATCACCTATTCCACTATCTATGTAATGTTTAGCAGCATTGTAATGTGCCATCACCCAAGTGACATTAACAGTATAATCGTAATGGCGCATGGCATTTATAATTTTTTCGCTTTCTTGATCTTTCTTAGGTAATTCTTTAAAACGTGTCCACAGATTTTTGCTATTATAGGTTTCCATGAAATTTAGAAAATCTTTTTTATATCGGGCTTCAAAATTGACCAGCAATGTGGACTTTTTACCAGTTTTATGATCTTTTCCAGCAGCTTGCCAATACAAATGTTCAAAGGCATGCGTGAATGGCGTGTTGCGATCTATGCTACTTCTAAATCTATAATCAATTAGGTTAATTAATTCAGTAGAAGCAAATTCAATTAATCTGTACTGCGCACTTTGAAAGCCGCTTGCGGGCATAAGTGTGTATCTAAATTTCATGTACTGCTCTACTTCCATACCTTCGCGCATAATATTAAATGAAGTGGTTAGCATATCAAAATAACGACTTATACGCATTAATTTGGATTCGAAAAAATCAATAGTCAAAGTTTCTTTGTCAGCTATTTGTTGAATTTCCCAAAGGATCATTTTAAAAATAAGCTCATTTATTTGGTGGTAAGCGATAAACACCATTTCATCAGGCAAAGTAGTGCGCTGAATTTGAAGTGATAGCAAAGCATCGGTTTGAATATAATCCCAATAAGTAATGGGCTTGCTGTAGAGCAAACCCATTAAATGATCGTCGGTATCTTGATCTATTGCATTATATTTTTCTTCAATGGCACTGATGATATTTTTGTAAGGTTGGTCGCTCATTGGTTTCAATTAATCAAAAATTATTGGCATTGCGTGTTTTAAACCTTTATAACTTTCTAAATCGGCTCTTAACGAACCTACGGCTAAATCGGCTTTGATACGCAAAGGTATTTTATTTTCATCGGCGCTCACCCAAAGGGTTAAGCTTTCTTGCTCCTTAAAAACTCTACCTGCCATTACATAGGGTCTAAAAATAAGGGTATTTATTTTTCCGAATTCCGTTTTAATTGTTTCTCGTCCTAAAAACTTTAATTTGAACTCGAAATTTTCTTCATCAAAAAACATATTGAGTTTTACTTCATCCCCATCTTTTATTTTCTTGGTATCGTAATTATTTCTCAAGTAGTAAAACGCTGAAACCATATCTTGTACATCCTTCTCGGTAGCATAAGTAGCATTCGTTTTATACTTTTTATTGTTGACATGCGCCTTTTGAGCACGTTGATCGAACTCTATTTCTAGGTTTTTAGTATGACCACCTTCATCTATGTCTCTAATAAATTTATAAGGCAATCCTGTTTCCATATCGATATAAGATTCGTAACGGTCTTTCACCTTAAAAAACCATTTAATGGCGCCAGTTGTCCAGCCTTTGCCAACTACATGATAAACTTCCTTATTATTTAATTTAGAAGTTTTCACTTCTAGGGTTGCATTGCCGGCTTTCAGCCAACCGCTATAACTCATTTTAAATTTAAACCATTCACCTTCTTGAAAGGCAGATTTTTTTTGAGCAAACCCAAATTGCAGCGCAAATAGAACGACAATTAAAACGATATATTTCTTCATAGTTTGAGGCATTGATACTAAACTAAAAAAGAATCTAAATTATTATAGATTATGTTTTTAATCTGAAATTACAATTACCGTTCCAAAAATATTAAAAAAAGAAACTCCGCAAGAAAAGCTGCGGAGTTTTTAATGATATCTTAAAGTGTACCTCTTTTAGATTGTTCCCTTTCAATTGATTCAAACAGGGCTTTAAAGTTGCCTGCTCCAAATCCTTTTGCTCCCATTCGTTGAATAATTTCGAAAAACAAGGTGGGTCTGTCTTCAACCGGTTTGGTGAAGATTTGAAGCAAATAACCATCTTCATCAGCATCTACTAAAATAGACAGCTTTTGAAGTTCGGCAATATCTTCCTTCATCATGTCCATATGGATTCCTAACCTTCTAGGAATATCGTCGTAATAGGCCTGTGGCGGTGGCGGTAAAAATTCTACACCGCGGGCTTTAAGTTGCGCTACAGTTTTAATAATATCATCGGTGGCAACGGCTAAATGTTGCACACCAGAACCTTCGTAAAAATCGAGGTATTCTTCAATCTGAGATTTTTTTGCTGCTTTGGCAGGTTCGTTTATTGGGAATTTAATTCGGCCATTGCCGTTGCTCATCACTTTACTCATTAAGGCTGAATATTCGGTGTGAATTTGCTTATCGTCAAACGACAAGAAATTGACGAAGCCCATGACTTCCTCGTACCAATTAACCCAAGTATCCATTTCGCCCCAACCTACATTGCCTACCATGTGGTCGATATACTTTAAACCTACCGGTTCAGGATTGTAATCTGATTCCCATTTAGCAAATCCTGGCAAAAACAAACCGTTATAATTTTTGCGCTCAACAAACACATGAACCGTTTCGCCATAGGTATAGATACCTGAACGGACTACTTCGCCATATTCGTCTTTTTCAACTGTTGGCTCCATAAAAGGTTTAGCGCCGCGCTGGGTGGTTTCATTAAAGGCAGCTGTGGCATCTTCAACCCAAAGCGCAATTACTTTAACGCCATCGCCATGTTTTACCAGGTGCTGATTAATGGGCGATTGACTATTAAGTGGCGTTGTTAAAACCAGTTTTATTTTGTCTTGTTTTAGTACATAACTCACGTGATCTCGTGAGCCAGTTTCTAAACCTTTGTAGGCATAAGACTGAAAACCAAAAGCTGTCTTGTAATAATGGGCAGATTGCTTGGCATTACCCACATAAAATTCTACATAATCGGTTCCTAATAAAGGCAAAAAGTCTTGTGCGCCTTCAAATATTTTTTCTAAACCGTAATTTACTGATGTTACTTGTTTACTCATTGTTGTTTATTTATGAAAAAAGAATAGAGAAAAGAGAAAATAGACCTTAAAGCTTATTTTGATGACTTACAGTTATTTTTTGAAAATCCTGCTATTTCTTTTGATTTTGATTTAGTTTTCGGTAATTGTATTGTGCTGTTTAAATGCAAGTATTAATTCTATTTAAAGTTAAAAAGGTGAACCGAGATAACTAAACAGTTAAATAGGAAAATAATTTATCCGATCTTGCTGAAACCTCTGCAACATTGCTTAGTTTAGATAAAGAAACTATTCTAATTTGAAAACCTAATTTTCGAGTTTACTCAAATTATCCAATTTCTTTATTCTCTATTCTCTCTGTTCTATTTTCTTACTAAAGCCACGACTTAAAATAGTCTTCGTCGGCTATTTTAAGCGCGTCTTCTGTGATTTTTAGCGGTTTAAAGGTATCCACCATTACCGCTAACTCGTCTGTTTTTACTTTGCCAATACTGCGTTCAACTGAACCTGGATGTGGACCATGCGGAATGCCCGCAGGATGTAACGAAATATGACCAGCAGCCACATCGTTTCGGCTCATAAAATCACCATCAACATAATATAACACCTCATCGCTGTCGATATTGCTGTGATTGTACGGCGCCGGAATAGATTGCGGATGGTAATCGTATAAACGCGGCACAAAACTACAAACTACAAAAGCATCGGTTTCAAAAGTTTGATGTACAGGTGGTGGTTGGTGAATACGTCCAGTAATAGGTTCAAAATCGTGAATTGAAAAGGCATAGGGATAATTAAATCCGTCATAACCTACCACATCAAATGGATGTGAGGCGTACACCATTTCAAAAATATCATTTTGCTTTTTGACTTTGATTAAAAAATCGCCATTCTCATTATGTGTTTCTAATTCTTGAGGACGACGGATATCGCGTTCGCAAAATGGCGAATGTTCTAGTAATTGTCCAAACCAATTTCGGTAACGTTTGGGTGTATAAATTGGGCGTCGCGATTCTACAATAAACAACCTGTTGTCATCGGTATCAAAATCTATTTTATAAATAATCCCGCGTGGCACAAGCAAATAATCACCGTATTTAAAATCGAGATTCCCCAAATGCGTTCTTAATTTTCCGTTGCCTTTGTGTATAAATATAAGCTCGTCGGCATCGGTATTCTTATAAAAATAATCTTTGATAGAATGTTTTGGCGCTGCCAAAATAATGCTACAATCGCTATTGGTAAGAACAGTTTTTCTGCTGTCTAAATAATCATTTTCGGGTTTTACCTGAAAGCCTCGTAAGCGATAAGATTGAATGGAATTGGCCTTGGCAATTTTTGGTGCCATGCTGTATTGCTTTCTAATTTCCTTAACCTGTGTAGGTCTTTGCTCGTGGTAACTGTTGGTGTACATACCATCAAAGCCTATTGTACCAAAGAGTTGTTCGCTGTACAAACTGCCGTCGGGTTTGCGGAACTGTGTGTGGCGTTTGGGTGGAATGTTTCCTAGTTTATGATATAGTGGCATTTTTTTTAGTTATGAGTTGTGAGTTCTGAGTTCTGAGTTTTTGAGTTTATACTCGCTTTTCATTTTACAAACAAAAAATTAAATACTTCAATAAAGATAAGGAATTTAAAGATTCCTTAGAATTTACTTTATGAATATGGCAGGTAAGTTGAAATAACTTGAAAGAGATTTCCACATGATGGTTATATAAATACAAGATGAGTATTGGAGTTTACTTGTACTAGATTCCTGCTTTTGCAGGAATTATTCAGGGTTTCTCTTAATGAGAAACTGTAAGTGTCGTAATAAGTCTGCCCAGAAGTTTGCCATAGTTTTACAAATATCGTAAATTTATTTGATTCGAAAAGTTGGTTCATCAGAATGTAGTTTATTACCTTCTATGAATGAGATACATTTAAAAGTTAACAATACTTTTAAATAGTTCGGTTTTGGGGGAAGCTTACATAATTTGTAATTTTACAATAAGTCAATTGAAACATCTGATATTTTTTCACGATAATTCTTGGACTATACAGGAATATTGGAATCTGCCTGAATGAGATTCCTGCTTTCGCATGAATTAATCAAAACCAAAAGCCCAAATTAAAGTACCAAAAACCTTTGCTTAATTCTGGTGACCTAGCGTACCTTACTTCTATTGGGCCTAAAAACGTTTCGGTACCACAACCAATAGTATAGCCGCTGTAGGAAGGTGTGTTGATCCAATTACCAGAGTCAAACAAATCCGTATCAATATTGGCATAATTAGCAGCAAGAATAATGTAACTTTTTTTAAAAATTTCGTAATTCGCCGTTATGGTTGCTTTTACAAAACTATTACCAGTTAGCGAAATAAAATCATAGCCGTAGAAGGACGAAAAGTTATTGATAAAATTGTTGGCATAGCCACCGATGGCAAAATCTAAAAAATTGGTTGATTTATCTCCAAGTTGAAATCCACCAGAAGATTCTAAGAGCATTGCCAGCTTATTCGTAACGCTAAACGCATAGCCGATATCGGCCTTGGCAATCGAAAAGTTAGAAAAATTTTGATTAAATCTTGACGCACCAACATACCAATGTAAATCACCATTAAAATAAACGCCTTTTTTAGGAAAATATCTATTATCATAGGTATCGAGTTTTAAGTCGCCAAAAAGACTAAAATAGTCGGTGTTTTCAAAAATAACATCCTCCTCTTGATTAGCAGACAAGAGTGTTTCTGATTTAATTTTTAAGCGTTTATGCTCAAAACCTAATGTAAGCGCAAAATCTTGAGCAAAAAGTGTCTGCACATAAATTTGATTGGTTTGGTCTTGTAATTCCGCTTCAATTTTATTAAGTCCTTCTCTTAATGGATTGTTTTCTTCTAAAACTAAGTCGACATTTACATTGCGGTGAAATTGATTAAATCGAGAGCGCAGTCCAAAACTTAAATAAAATCCTTTGTCAATGAAATAATCAAAGTTATAACGCACGTTATCGCCAAAAATCAGGTCTAAGGATAATATATCGTTATTGGTTAGAAATCTCTTTTTTGTAAAATTAACCAAAGCAGCACTTTTGTATAGATCGTCGTAATGCAATCCAAACCTTAAGAAAGTAGTATTGGGCGTTTCTAAAAGTTTTGCATTTAAAGTATAAGCGTCTTCGTTATTGGTGGGTTCAAGATTGTATCTAAAAAATTCGAAATTATTAGTAGCGACCAAATTGGTAACCCCATCTAAAAACTTCTGATAGCTTATCTTTTCCGGATTCCTCAATTTTAATTTTCCTAATAAGTACGATCTGGTATAACGTTCATTTCCTTTAATTAATTTGTACTTTATGGTGAGGCTGTCTTTGATAACTACATTTGGCTTGGCGGCAATTCTAGAAGATTTTTTTGCTAACTTGTTTAAATCTTCATTTTTTAGCAAGGCTGCCTCCAAACCACTTTTTATGATGGCGTCACCACTATCAAATGAAATAACATTAAATAACGAAACATCGGGTTTAATATAAACATCTGCAAGTTGTGCTTTGTTGCGCATGGCTTCAATAGTTCTAAAATTATTGATTTGAAGCAAAATATCTTGAGCACCTGTTAATGCTTCTCTATCTTTTAAATCATCTTGAACATCTACGCCAATAATGATATCCATCCCTTTTGCCTTTAACTCGGCAATTGGAAAGTTGTTTACCACGCCACCGTCAATATATAGTTCGTCATCAATATTAACTGGCTGAAACAATGATGGCAATGCGCCACTTGCTAAAACAGCTTCGGCTAAATTTCCTGAGCCTAAAATAACCCCTTGCCCGGTTTCAACATTTGTTGCTACGCAGAAAAACGGAATTGGTAGCTGGTCAAAATCATCAATATCTGCTACATGTAAGGTTAAATGATACAGTAAATTATACACGTTTTGTCCTCTAGATAATGCTTTAGGTAAATTTATTTTGAAATTTTCAAAGGGTAAAGTGACAGCATATTTTTCTGAGTTTTCGCGTTCGTACAGCGATGCCGACTCTCTTGGGAATCTATCATTTATTAAAATGTCAAAGTCGGTACTTTTAAAAATAGAATCCAGCTGTTTTCCCGAATAACCTGAGGCATAAAGTGACCCAATAATAGCGCCCATACTAGTACCAGCAACATAATCGATTTTTATACCTAAACTATCAATAACCTTTAAAACACCTATATGTGCAAAGCCTTTGGCGCCACCACCACTTAAAACAAGACCAATTTTTGGTGATTGTTCCTCTTGACCCATTAATTTTGGAAGCACCAAAAAGGAAAGTGATAGTATGATTACAAGTTTTTTCACGCTTTACTATAATATTCCTTTATTTTAGAAGCTCTTGAATGACCAACAATAGCGGATAAATCTTCCTTTGAGGCTTCTTTAATTCTTTTTACAGATTTAAACACCTTCATTAATTCTACAATAGTTTGTTCACCTATGCTATCTATGTCTTGTAGCTCTGAATTTAATGCCGATTTACTGCGTTTATTTCTGTGGTGCTCTATTCCAAAACGGTGTGCCTCATTTCTTAATTGCTGAATAATTTTCAAGGTTTCGCTTTTCTTGTCTAAATATAATGGAATTGAATCGTTTGGGTAAAATATTTCTTCTAAACGTTTGGCAATTCCGATAATTGCAATTTTATCTTTTAAATTTAAGAGCTCTAAACTTTTAACGGCAGACGACAGTTGTCCCTTGCCACCATCGATTACTACAAGTTGGGGAAGCGGCTGGTCTTCTTCTACCAATCGCTTGTAGCGTCGGTACACAACTTCTTCCATAGAGGCAAAATCATCTGGTCCTTCCACAGTTTTAATGTTGAAATGGCGGTAATCTTTTTTGCTGGGTTTTCCGTTTTTAAATACCACACATGCAGCCACTGGATTAGTGCCTTGAATGTTTGAGTTGTCAAAACACTCAATATGTCGAGGTTCAGAACTCAAACGCAAATCGGACTTCATTTGCGCCATTATGCGTTTTACATGGCGGTCTGGATCTACAATTTTAACCTGTTTTAATTGCTCCATTCGGTAGTACATGGCATTGCGTCTGGATAGATCTAATATGTGTTTTTTATCGCCCAACTTCGGAATGGTAATTTTAAGTTCTTCGCCCAAGTCCACATGAAACGGTACATACAATTCTTTAGATTTTGAATGGAATCGATGTCTTATTTCGATAATTCCTAATTCTAGTAATTCTTCGTCGGTTTCATCAAGTTTTTTCTTCAATTCTAAAGTATGTGATCTAATAATCGAGCCGTAAGATAATTGCAGAAAATTAATGTAACCATAACTTTCATCGCTCACAATCGAAAACACATCAACATTACTAATTTTTGGATTAACAACTGTAGATTTCGCTTGATAATTAAGCAAGACTTCTAGTTTTTCTTTTATTTTTTGAGCGTCTTCAAATTGCATATTTTCAGCATAAGATTGCATTTGCTTTTTGAAATTGCTGAGAGAATCTTTAAAATTTCCTTTTAAAATTTCCTTAATGGCATCGATATTCGAATGGTAATATTGCTCCGTTTCCAAGCCTTCACACGGTCCCTTACAGTTTCCTAAGTGATATTCTAAACACACTTTGTATTTGCCTGCATTTATTTTTTGTTCAGATAAATCGTATTTGCAGGTTCTAATATGGTATAAACCCTTAATCAAATCTAATAGGGTTTTAATGGTTTTCATGCTGGTATATGGCCCAAAATATTCGGAGCCATCTTTAATAACACGTCTTGTAGAAAAAACTCTTGGGAAACGCTCGTTCTTTATGCAAATCCAAGGGTAGGATTTGTCGTCCTTCAACAATACATTATAACGTGGCTGGTGCTTTTTTATAAGATTATTTTCCAGTAAAAGCGCATCGGTTTCAGTTTCAACAACTATGTGTTTAATTTCTGAAATTTTTTTAACCAGGACTTTAGTTTTGCCATAGTCATGGTTTTTTGTGAAGTAGGAACTAACGCGTTTCTTTAAATTTTTAGCCTTTCCAACGTACAAAATTTTGCCTTCCTTATCGTAATATTGATAAACTCCAGGAGCATCCGGCAGGGTTTGAATTTGTAATTCTATTGGGGTAGATTGCATAGTTTCAAAAGTAACAATTAAAGATAGGAGTAATTTAACAGTTTAAAAAAAATATTGTTATGGCGCCTTAATGTTCAACTTTATATTACTTTCGTAAGTCTTTAAATCATTACTTTGAACAAACAAAAATTAGGCAGAACAGACATTGTTAATTTCCCAGATTTAAATCTTTACAATATTAGTGTAAAAATTGACACAGGGGCTTACACTTCTGCCATTCATTGTTCTGAAATTATTGAGGAAAACAACCTTTTGAAATGTGTCTTTTACGATAAAGATCATCCAGATTACAATGCTGAGCCCATTATTTTCAACACCTACAGCACTACTGGTGTAAAGAGTAGCAACGGATTTAAAGAAAACCGATTTAAAATAAAATCAACCATTGAATTATTTGGTAAAACCTATAAGATTAACCTAACTTTAAGCACTAGAGACGACATGAAATTCCCAGTTTTGATTGGAAGACAATTTTTAAAACGGAAATTTTTAGTAGACGTCGATTTAGAAAATGTATCCTTTAACAGTCCTTTAAAATGAATATTGTAATACTCTCCAGAAACCCTAGATTATATTCTACCAAGCGTTTGGTAGAAGAAGGACTCATCCGAGGTCACGAAGTAGAAGTGATAGACCCGCTAAAATGCGATATTATTATAGAAAGTGAAAAACCAACTATATATTACAAAGATCGATACCTCGATTATGTTGATGCTGTTATTCCGAGAATTGGGGCGTCAATCACCTTTTTTGGTTGCGCAGTTGTGCGACAGTTTGAAATGATGGGTGTATTTTCGACTGTAACCTCCGATGCGATTATAAGGTCTCGTGACAAACTTCGCAGCTTTCAGCGTTTATCAAAGGCCAATATTGGCATGCCAAAGACCGTTTTTACCAACTACTCTCGCGATGTTGAAGAAGTCATTTCGCATGTTGGTGGTACACCCGTTATTATAAAACTACTAGAAGGCACCCAAGGTTTAGGTGTTGTTTTGGCCGAAACCAAAAATGCGGCAGAATCGGTGTTGGAAGCTTTTAACGGACTTCAAGCCCGAGCATTAGTACAGGAATACATTCAAGAAGCCAAAGGTGCGGATTTAAGAGCTTTTATTGTTGATGGTCAAGTTGTTGGGGCTATGAAACGCCAAAGTAAAGAAGGTGAATTTCGATCTAACTTACACCGCGGCGGTAGCGCCAATTTGATTAAATTATCAACTGAAGAACTGAAACTTGCTATTAAAGCAGCACATGCTTTAAAACTACCTGTATGTGGTGTAGATATGTTGCAATCGCAGCGCGGTCCGTTAATTATGGAAGTCAACTCAACTCCAGGACTTGAAGGCATTGAAGAAGCTACAAACAAGAATATAGCACGAGCTATCATCACTTTTATTGAAAGAAGCCGAAAATAAATGAGCCAGTTAGACACATTAACCATCTTAGGCGTAAACATTACGCCCGGACAAACCAAGGAGCTGAGTTTTAATGTCGCTAAACTACATACCCAAAACTCAATAGACATTCCGGTAATTATCAACCGTTCAAAAAAACCTGGGCCAACTATATTAATTACCGCAGGAATCCACGGGGATGAAGTAAATGGTGTAGAAATAGTAAGGCAACTAATTGCCAAAGGCATCAACAAACCCAAAAAAGGTACTATTATTTGTATTCCACTTATTAATGTTTTTGGTTTTATTCAAATGAATAGAGTGTTTCCTGATGGTCGAGATTTAAATCGGGTGTTTCCAGGTAGCGAAAATGGCTCCTTGGCTAGTAGGGTAGCCCATCAACTTATGACGGAAATTGTGCCTTACGCTGATTTAGTATTGGATTTTCACACTGGTGGTGCTGGCCGATTTAATGCACCTCAAATACGCATTGTTGAAAATGAAGAAAATTTAAAAAAATTGGCACAAATTTTTGGCGCACCATTTGTGCTTTATGCTAAAAACTTAAATAAGTCATTCAGGAATTCGTGTTATAAATTGAACATTCCCATTTTACTTTTTGAAGGAGGAAAATCCTTTCATATTGATACCAATGTAACCAACTCTGCTGTTAACGGTACCAAAAGAATTCTGGCACATTTTGGTATGTTGAAGAAAAACTTCAAAGCTTCAAAACCCAAAAAGGAAACAGTTATTATTTCACAAAGCAGTTGGCTTAGAGCTAAATATTCTGGGCTATTCAAGGCTTCGGTAGACATTGGTAGTTCTGTAAACACGGACGACGTAATTGGTAATATTACCGATCCTTATGGAAAATTCAACTTTTTTGTGAGAGCTAACCATAGTGGTTACATTCTAAATGTAAATCATTCTCCTATCGTTTATCAGGGTGATGCATTGTTTCATATTTCAACCCAATTGGCAGATGAACAAATCACAACTAAGACAACTTTATAAAGAAAAGCGTGCACAGCTATCTGAAGCCGAAATTGAAACATTCAGTTTAGACATTGCAAATCAATGTTTAAACTTGCCAATTTGGAATTTAAATTGCTATCACATTTTTTTAAGTATTGAAACCCAACACGAAATTAACTCCGTGTTTTTACTCAATATTTTACAGGGAAAAGACAAAACAGTTGTGGTGCCAAAAACAGATTTTTCAAGCTCAACTTTAAAACATTATTTGTTGGACGATAACACTAAACTCGCCATTAACAAATATGGTATTCCCGAACCAGTAAATGGCATACTCATCAACGAACAACAAATAGATGTTGTATTTGTGCCGCTATTAGCTTTTGACAACACAGGCAACAGGGTTGGATATGGGAAAGGTTTTTACGACAAGTTTTTATCGAATTGCAAAGCAGATTGTTTAAAAATTGGACTTAGTTTTTTTGAAGCTGAAGATAAGATTGAAGACATCAACGCTACCGATATCAAACTTGATTATTGCGTTACTTCTAGTGAAGTTTATAGGTTTTAATACACTCATTAACCTAGTTTTTTAATTAACTCAACTTTCGAATTAACCTGAAAAAGTTGATATATTCTTTTTTGATAGCTTTTTACAGTATTAACGCTGATATGAAGTGAATCTGCGGCTTCCTTATAAGAAAGTCCAGTTACAAATGCTTTCAACAGGTCAAATTCGCGATCGGACAAACAAATATTAAAATGTTCGGAAACAAAACTGCGGCTCAGGGTAGATTTTTGGGTTTCGGAATTATGCTTATGTAATGCAACGTCAATATTTACTTTCAAATCAAATTCATTAAAAGGTTTTACAATATAACCGTATGGTAGCGTAGCTTTGGCTTTTTCTAGAGTATAATCATCACTAGAGGCGGTAAGATAGATAAAAGGTATGCGATATTTCTCTTTGATTAATGTTGCTAAATCAATGCCATCTAAGCTGCCTTTAATATTGATATCTAGTAAAACTAAATCGATATCTGGATTGGCAATGGCATCTAACGCCCGATCGCCATTCATTACAATACCAACAACCGTATGACCTAATCTTTCTAAATTGGTTTTAATGTCTTCGGCGATGAGACCTTCATCCTCTACTATTAAAATCTTGGCCTTCATAACTTCAAATTTATGGATTTTTACTTTCTCTCGAAATTTTATAGTCTTTGAACTCCATAGAAATATGTGTGCCATTTTCAATTTTAGTTTCTATGTTTCCATCTAATTGTTGAATAAGTGACTTGATTAATTTATTTCCAAACGATGTTGTACTAATTGATTCCAAATCATAACCGACACCGTTATCACGAACATTTAACTTTAAGAGATTATTTTCTTCTTTTAAGTCTATTTCAATTGTACCCATCCTGTCATCCGAAAATGCGTATTTGAGTGAATTGGTAATTAGTTCGTTTATAATTAGACCAATTGGAATTAAAGTATCAACATCAATGTGAAGTGGTTCAATATTAGTTTTTAAAACAATTTGATTGTTTCTAACATTATAGGTGTCGAATAATTCTTTACACAATTTAAGAAGATAGGTTTGAGCACTAACAGCTGTAATATTCTCGGTTTGATATAAATCTTGATGAATTAATGCCATAGACCGCACACGGCTTTTGCCTTCAGTAATGGCTTTTAGTGCCACATCATCAGTAATAGATTGGCCTTGTAAAGTGAGTAAGCTAGAGACAAGTTGCAAATTATTTTTAACGCGATGGTGGATTTCCTTCAATAATAAACTCTTTTCTTCCAAGGCTTTAGCTAAGGCTTTCTTCTGTTTTAAATATTTACGAATAATGGCGTATAACACAATACTTAAAATCGTAATTAGGAGTAATCCCAAGCTAACTATTAAAATTGTACGATTCTTTCGACTGATTTGCAATCGTGAATTTTTATTTTCCAAATCTAGTAAAGCAATTTGTTGTTCCTTTTTCTCTGTGTCGTAGACAATTTGGAGTTCATTAATTTTGTTTAGAGCATTTTCTCCAATAAGACTGTCGTTTAGCATTTTAAAAAATTCTAAACTTTCAAACGCCTTTTTAAAATCACCTTTTTGTTTGTATGCTTTAGTTTTCACTGAATAATTCTCAATCTGGTCTCTAATCCCTAAGCTTTTCATTTCATCTTGAGATATACTTTCAATAATTGCTAAAGCTTCTTCAATATTTCCTTGTTCTATATTGAGATCTGTTAAAAGTCGTTTTGCGGCAGCTGATAAGGAAGGAACTGACAATGATTTAGAAATTTCAACCGTTTTTTGTCCATAATACACCGCAGAATCTATGTTTTTCATCAATTGATGAATATTAGATAAATTGAAGCGATTGTTGAACTTTGAATAACTATCATCTAAAGATTCTCCAATTTTATAAGCCTTTCTATAATATTTAATTGCTGAATCTAACTTTGGTATTTTTTCATATACTAGCGCAGTGTTTGTATAGGAATTAGCCTCGTCACTTTTTAGATTATTTATCTTTGCTAATTTTGTTGAAAATTTCAAATGTTTTAGAGCATCGTCGTATCTTTTAATTTCGGACAATAGATAACCCATTTTATTGCTTGCATTCACAATCCCTGAAGTATCAGAAATAGCTTCATATATTTTTAATGCAAGTGTGGCGGCCTCTGTGCTTTTTTCATAATTCCCTAAGTCTGAAAATAGATTGGCTTTAACCATATTTACAGAGGCTACCTGCCACTTGTTATCTTTCTTAAAATGATAGTCTTCATATTTATTGAAGTATTGTTCGCTTAAACCAAATTGGTTGTTGTTTTTATAAAAAACCCCGTAATAATACCATACAACGTCTTCTTTATGTTTGGGCTCTAAAATGCTGTTAATGGAATCTATCCTTCCTAAAATTTGTAGACTTTTGTCTGGATGTACACGTGCCAAACTCCATGCTTCATTTAATAACACGTTAATAGAATCTTTTTCCAATTGATTTTCAGCAACTGGTGATCCCTGTGCATGTATTTTAAAAGTAAACAAAACCCCTATAAAAAAAATGATAAGCGTATTGTGACTTATAAGGTTTAAAGAAGAATTTGCCTTCATATTTTGATTGGTAGTGGTTAACTTATTAAAGATAAGATTTTTGTAATTAAGTTGGTTAATTTGAAACCTGAATTTGATGCTGCTTTTTCCCTGCTTCTACTAAAAGATTTGTTTATTTCAGTATCTATCTCATTCAAATCATGAGCAATATTGCATAATGCCAGTTGCTGTTTCACAGAAATCTCTATAAACCTGTTGCTATTGTTCATAAATGTTATTTGGGTTCTTTTGCTATTAAGAAAATACTTCAACTAATCGTATAGATCCTCTTTTAATATTTTATCTAGTTCATCTTCTTTTGAAAAATTAATATCTAGATGAAAAGCCTTATTGAAAAATTCGATAATGTAAAATAGCCCTGATGATATCGCAATTATGGCAAGACCTAAAATTGGTGTATTAACGGCGACTAAAATCAAACCTAAAACCAACCCAAAAGCATACATCACAAGTCGCTTGGTAATACTAAGTCTTAAACTTTTTCTAATTGATTTTTTTGCAGTAATTGCCTTTGGTTGAAAGAAGAGATTAACATCTTCTAAAATAATTGTGACTTCCATGATGAATAGATTTTAAAATTGAACATCTCAAAAGTCTAATAATCAAAACAGAATTTATACGCCCATATGGGTGAAATTTAATGGAGCAAAATAAAATTCAAGTTATTTTCTACAATTTTCGCAATAACTATTTCGCAAAAATTCATCTTCCAACAACTGAAAGGTAACGCCACCTTGCCCATAAGGATTAAACAAGCCACAAAATCTTTCTGGATTGATATTGTAGGCGTTGAGCATGATGGTACGATAATCTGAAGTTTGGGTAAGTTCTCTATCAACAATGGTAAGATTTACATAGTAAAATAGCAAATCTTCGTCAATATCAATGCTTTTGGCTTTGGGCGTTAGTAAGTCTCTAGACATATCTGTATTGCCGTAATAACTAAAAAACTGAGCCAAACTTAGATAATCGTAATTTGAAAGAATTACCGAATTGTAATTATCGTTAATATAATTGACACTTCTATCTTTACTGTTGAAATCACGAGTGCGCATAAAATTCTCTGCTAAAATGATGTGATAGTTAATCATCATTCGGTTGATTAAAATGTCGTCAATTCCAAATTTTTTTAAGTTTGAAATTTCTGTTTTGAATTTATCAGCATCTACCTCTAAGGCTTTATAGCGCCATAATTTCATTTTGGTGGCCACTAAATTGTATTTAACTCTTGGGTCCTTAGGCGCCAACTTTTCTAATTCTAACAGTTGGTTATGCGAGATTAAAACCTGACGTTCATCTAAAAAATAATTAAAGGAAGTTTTCTTATTAATTAGATGCACAAATAAATCCTGCTTGGGAATTTCCATTTTCTTCAAAAAGTCAGGCGAAATTTCTTGAGCATTTAATCGCTCGAATAAGGCATTTTGGATTTTTGATGCTTCATCGACCTCAGCAACGGCAAGGGCAGCATTAAATTTACCTAGTAATTCTTGCGCTGTGTTGTTTTTATAGGCATCTATTTTTTCTAATTCTAATTCAATTACTGCTTTTCGATGGTTTTTTAAAATAGGTTCTATCTCTTCAGAAAACCTGCCAGTTAATCTAGACTTTAAATCAGATTTACTTAACGATGCTAGATTTTTATAGTTTGTGTTTTGAATATCGTTTAGAAACTCCACCCAATTTTCAGAGGATGAAATAGTGGTTTCAATAGTTGGTTGCTGAAAACTTTGCAAGGCTTGCGCGATACTTTGCGCGCGTTGTTCTTGTAATTCAATGTTGCGTTCCAGACTACCTTCAACCGATGCGTAGGCTTTAATATTGATGGTTTTTATATTAAAATCGGTCAGCCTTAGCGAATCGTAAAGTGGTTTAATATCCTGCGTCGAATACTTTGATTTATTCTTTTCGAAAGGAACTAAAAATTTCAAAGTTTTGTTCTTTAACACATAGCCATCGTCATTCGAGCTGATTTGTTTATTGTTATAGGTTAAAGAATCCAAATAAATGCCCATATCTAACAAATCCCATGCGTAAGCTTTTAAATCGTAAATCACATAATATTGACAAAGGCTGTTGTCGCTTAAAAACAAAATATTAAACTCTAATTCATGGTCTTGCCAATCCTCTGGGATACGGCCGACTAATACTCTAAATTTGGTGTCGTCTATTTTTTTCAAGGTTGATTTTAGCTGTTTTGCGTAAATTGGCTTTTGTAGTTCGCCTCTAATTTGCTTCTTGTCTATTACAACCTCGTTGCAATTATAGCGTTGTTTATTAACTATATCTATAGCAATCCCTTCTTGCGGATTTCTAAAAAGATTATTAAACCATTGTTCGTTGTTGGATTCAAAATAGATATTGGTTCCTTCGCGTTTAATAGCAAAACTGCTTTCTTTTGGTCGGTTTTGAAAGGCCTGATTAAAGGCAGCACATAATTGTTGATTGTTCCCCAGATTTATATTAAATTCGTTTTGAGCGAAAAATATTTCAGCAGGAAAAAAGGCGATTAAAAACAACACTAAACCAAAGTGACTTTTCATATTAAAACTGTTAATTTAGACGTATAAATTTAAAGTATTTAAATTTTTTATGTTGCTTCTATACATTTTTTGTGCCGAATACTTTTTTGTTGAAAAAAATAATCATGCAAAACCCAGTGCTAATGGCAACATCGGCAACATTAAAAACGGGATCGAAAAAACTGAGGTAATTACCTCCAAAAAATGGCACCCAACTTGGCAATATACCGCTATAAATAGGTAAGTAAAGCATATCTACAACCTTTCCGTGAAAGATGGTATCGTAGCCACCTTCAGGAGGCAAAAAAACCGCTACTTGGCCCAAACTGTCACTAAAAATTAAACCGTAAAATACCGAATCTATAATATTTCCTAAAGCGACTGCAAAAATAAATATGATTGATATTACCAATAATCGACTTCCTTTATTTTTGATGCTGAACCACAACCAATATCCAATACCTGCGAGCGCAACTATTCTAAAAATAGACAATATCAACTTAGCAGACCTGTCTGAAATAAAAGTGACCATATCGCTTATTTTCGCGCCCCAAGCCATGCCATCGTTTTCAACAAAGGCAATTTTAAACCATGAATAAACTGTAAAGTCTTCATTTAATTCAAAATGGGTTTTGATATATATTTTACTTATTTGGTCTATTAGTAAAATAGTTAAAATAAGCAGTATGGATTTTCTTAAAGTCATATCGATAGCTAAGAAACAAAAAGCCCTGCAAATTGCAAGGCTAGTTAATTTGAAATTATGATTTTCGGTTTATTTCTGCATGTTTTTAGCCTCGATACTTAGGGTAGCGTGCGGCACTAATTTTAAGCGCTCTTTGCCTATTAATTTCCCTGTTACGCGGCAAACACCGTAGGTTTTATTTTCAATTCTAATAAGCGCATTTTTAAGATCGCGAATAAATTTCTCCTGACGAATTGCTAATGCCGAGTTGGCTTCTTTACTCATCGTTTCACTGCCTTCCTCAAAAGCTTTGAAGGTTGGCGACGTATCATCTGTGCCATTATTATAATCGTTCATATAAGCGCTTTTAATGAGCTCTAAATCGTGAACTGCTTTTCTTATTTTATCCTGAATCAATACTTTAAATTCTTCTAAATCCTTGTCAGAATATCGGTTGTTGGTGTCGACTGCCATAACTTTAAACTTTTTTAATTAATAATTTGGTATAAACATCATCAAATTCTATTTCTATACCACTGTCTAATTCATTTATAATTTCTAACTTATTTGTGAGTGTTTCTTCTTTTATATAATTGCTGTTTTCTTTAATTGCATTTATAATATTACTGTCCATTTGAAGAATGACATCTATTCTATCAGTGAGCTCTAAACCTGAATCTTTTCTTAAATTCTGAATCCGATTCACCAATTCTCTCGCGATGCCTTCATTTTTCAAATTGTCATTTAATGTTATGTCTAACGCTACTGTGAACCCATCTGCCGAAGCTACCAACCAGCCTTCAATATCTTGAGAGCTAATTTCAACATCCGACCGTTCTAAAGTAATCTTTTTACCATTAATATCAATATCTAAACCGTTGTTTTGTTCAAAATATTTGATATCCTGAGCATTTAGCTTGCTAATTGCTTGAGCTACAGACTTCATATCCTTGCCAAATCTCGGTCCTAAAACCTTAAAATTCGGCTTGATCTGTTTCACCAAAATATCGGAAGCATCTTCTAGCAACTCTACTTCTTTAACGTTTACTTCAGAAGCAATTAGGTCAACAACCTGTAGTAATTCATCCTTTTGGGAGATAGAATCTATAGGAATTAAAATCTTTTGAAGCGGTTGTCTTACCTTGATTTTTTCTTTTGCTCTCAGGGATAAAACTAAAGAGGAAATAGTTTGTGCCGCTTCCATTTTTCGCTCAAGAGTTTTATCAACCATCGAAGCAATAAATTCAGGAAATTGCGCCAAATGAACACTTTCAAAAGTTTCCTTTTGCGTGACTTTATTCAAATCTAAATACAATCGATCCATATAAAACGGCGCGATAGGTGCACCTAATTTGGCAATGGTGATCAAACAAGTGTATAAAGTTTGATAGGCCGAAATTTTGTCCTGCTGATAATCACCTTTCCAGAAACGCCTTCTACTCAATCTAACATACCAATTGCTTAAGTAATCTTGGGTAAAGTCTGAAATAGCACGCGTTGCCTTAGTTGGCTCATAATCGGCGTAATACTCATCAACTTTTTGAATTAAGGTGTTTAATTCTGAAAGGATCCAACGGTCTAACTCTGGTCGGTTTTGGACTGGAATTTCTGCTTCTTCGTATTTAAAACCATCTAAATTAGTGTATAAGGTGAAGAAGGAATAGGTGTTGTACAAAGTTCCGAAGAATTTACGTTTCACTTCTTCAATACCATCAACATCAAACTTAAGATTATCCCATGGATTGGCATTTGCAATCATATACCAACGCGTGGCGTCGGCGCCATAGGTACTTAGTGTTTCGAATGGGTCGACGGCATTGCCTAAACGTTTGGACATTTTTTGACCGTTTTTGTCTAGCACCAAACCATTGGACACAACATTTTTATAAGCTACGCTATCAAAAACCATAGTAGCGATGGCGTGCAATGTATAGAACCAGCCTCTGGTTTGATCGACACCTTCGGCGATGAAATCGGCTGGGAAGGCCCATCCTTTGTCAATCAGTTCGGGCTTTTCGAAAGGATAGTGCCACTGCGCGTAAGGCATGGAGCCAGAATCAAACCAAACATCAATTAAATCGGCTTCGCGCTTCATGGGTTTTCCAGCAGGCGACACCAAAATTATTTGATCGACAATATTTTTGTGAAGGTCAATTTTGCCGTAGTTTTCTTCGGAATTGTTACCAATTTCAAAATCGTCAAAAATTGCTTTCTCCATCAAACCTGCAACAACAGATTTTTGCATTTCGTCTATCAACTCTTCAACCGAGCCAATGCAAATTTCTTCTTTGCCATCATCAGTTCTCCAAATGGGTAATGGAATTCCCCAATAACGCGACCGCGATAAATTCCAGTCGTTGGCATTGGCCAGCCAGTTGCCAAAACGACCAGTTCCTGTTGATTTTGGTTTCCAATTGATGGTGTTATTTAAATTAACCATTTGGTCTTTTACATCAGTAACTTTAATAAACCAGGAGTCTAACGGATAGTAAAGAATAGGTTTATCAGTTCGCCAGCAATTTGGATAACTGTGCTTGTATTTTTCAACCTTAAATGCTTTGTTTTCTTCCTTTAATTTGATGGCAATCTCTACATCAACCGAACGCTCAGGTGCTTCGCCATCATTGTAATATTCGTTTTTAACGTACTTACCTGCAAACTCACCAACCTCGGGTCTAAACTTACCTTGTAAATCCACTAAAGGCACTAAGTTGTCATTGTCATCTTTCACCAACAACGGTGGAATTTCGGGTGTTGCAAGTTTCGCTACTGTAGCATCATCGGCACCAAAGGTTGGTGCGGTGTGCACAATTCCAGTGCCGTCTTCGGTGGTAACAAAATCTCCTAAAATCACTCGAAACGCATTTTCAGGGTTATCGTGTGGTAAGGCGTATTGGAGTAATTGCTCGTATTTAATGCCTTCTAAATCTGTACCTAAACATGATGCCATAATTCTATACGGAATTACTTTATCCTTAGGTTGGTAGTTAGCAATTTCTTCCTTGGTTTCAACCAAATTAAACTTGCCAGCGAATTGATAATTAACCAAGTTTTTGGCCAAAACCACATGAATTGGCTCGAGGGTGTATTGGTTATAAGTTTCAACCAAAACATATTCGATTTTTGGACCCACCGTTAAGGCGGTATTTGAAGGTAATGTCCACGGTGTGGTAGTCCAGGCTAGGAAAAAAACATCCTTGTCCCATCCTAAATCCTTACCAAAGGGAAGGACTTTAACAGTTTGTTGTTCAATCGGAAGTATTTTAAATTGCGCAACTACCGTGGTATCGGTTACATCCTGATAAGTACCAGGTTGGTTAAGCTCGTGCGAGCTTAATCCAGTACCTGCTTTTGGAGAATACGGCTGAATGGTATAGCCTTTATAAATTAAATTTTTATCGTAAATCTGCTTGAGCAACCACCAAACACTTTCCATATATTTAGGCTCATAGGTGATGTATGGATTGTTCATATCAACCCAGTAGCCCATTTTTTCGGTGAGGTCGTTCCACACATCGGTATAACGCATGACGGCTTTACGGCAGGCCGCGTTGTAATCTTCAACCGAAATGCTTCGAGGACTATCGGGGTTTCCAATATCTTCTTTAGTGATACCAAGTTCCTTTTCAACACCCAATTCAATTGGTAAACCGTGGGTATCCCAACCAGCTTTGCGTTTTACCTGAAAGCCTTTCATGGTTTTGTAACGCGGAAAAATATCCTTAATGGCACGCGCTAAAACGTGGTGCACACCTGGTAAGCCGTTAGCTGATGGCGGACCTTCAAAAAAGACAAAGGGCTTCTGGCCTTCACGAGTGGTAACACTTTTCTCAAAAATATGATGCTGCTTCCAGTACTGAAGAATTTCTTCGGTTACATTGGGTAAGTCAAGACCTTTATATTCAGGAAATTTAGCGCTCATGTTATCTCTTTTCAAATGAGACCGCGAAATTAATGAATTTTAGTAAAATAATAGGTGGTATTCCATTAAAGGTCACAAGCTTTTTTGCACAAGCTTTAGATAAATAGATTTTGATTATTGTAAAAAATCCAGGAAGTTGATTCTGCTTCGTCTAAAATTCTCAATAAACTAAGGTTTTGCCAAGGCTTGTAATTAAGAGTGTGCTCTATTCACAAAATTTAGGTGATTTTCAGTGAGTACATTAACTTCCTTGAAGGATTTTGTCTTACTGAAACGATAATGTTCCAATAATTTTTAAACTAAAATGCCAACCAAATCCTCAATCTTAGCCACCATTTGAATTTTAATCTGAGTATTCTTTAAAGAGATTTTATTGTACTTAGACACAAAAATAGTAGCAAACCCCAATTTTTCAGCTTCTAAAATGCGTTGCTCAACACGTTGAACTGGTCTTATTTCACCGGAAAGACCGACCTCTGCAGCAAAACAATAATCTTTTGGCAAGGCTACATCTTCATTTGATGATAAAATGGCAGCTACCACGGCTAAATCAATTGCAGGGTCATCAACAGTGATACCACCGGTAATATTTAAAAATACATCTTTAGCGCCTAATTTAAACCCAGCGCGTTTTTCTAAAACTGCCAACAACATATTTAAGCGCTTGGCATTAAACCCTGTGGCACTGCGTTGTGGCGTGCCGTAAACTGCTGTACTCACCAATGCCTGAACTTCTATCATTAATGGGCGCATGCCTTCTAAAGTGGCGGCAATGGCATTACCTGATAGCTCTTCGTCCTTTTTTGAAATAAGTATTTCACTTGGGTTCGATACTTCACGCAAACCAGAACCTTGCATTTCGTAAATGCCCAATTCGTGGGTTGAACCAAAGCGGTTTTTATGGGCTCTTAAAATTCTAAATACATGATTGCGGTCGCCTTCAAATTGTAATACCGTATCCACCATATGTTCCAAAATTTTTGGTCCAGCTATGTTTCCATCTTTGGTGATATGACCAATCAACACTACAGGTGTATTGGTTTCCTTGGCAAATTTGATGAGTTCTGCGGTGCATTCCTTTATTTGAGAAATACTACCGGCGGCCGATTCTATATAATCGCTATGAAGCGTTTGAATGGAATCGATTACTACAATATCAGGCTCGACAGCTTCAATTTGTTTAAAAATGTTTTGGGTTTTAGTTTCGGTTAGAATGTAGCAGTTTTCACTATCTGGATTGATGCGTTCAGCACGCATTTTTATTTGTTTCTGACTTTCTTCACCTGAAACATAAAGGGTTTTGTAAGGTAGTTTTAAAGCGATTTGCAATAATAAGGTGCTTTTACCAATGCCTGGCTCACCTCCCAATAAGGTTAGTGAACCTTGCACAATGCCGCCACCTAGCACCCGATTAAATTCGGCATCTAAAGTGTTTATTCTAATCTCCTGTGAGGTATCAATATCTTTAATCCTTAACGGTTTTGAAACGCGTTGAGCTGTGGTTTTTTCTGATTTCCATCCAGAAGTTTCAGGTTTTTGTATAATTTCTTCAACTATGGTGTTCCATTGTTTACAAGCGTTGCATTGGCCTTGCCATTTGGAGTATTGTGCGCCACAATTCTGACAGAAAAATGTTGTTTTTACTTTTGCCATATCAATTCCGGAAAACCGGAAATCTTTTTAGTTAATATCCGAAATCTGCTTTAATAGCATCTGCCTTATCCAACATCATATCCTTTGTAAGGCCTCCTATTTCCTCTAAAATATAGCCTGACTGATAGGTACGCATCGCTTTTTTTGGTTCGCCAGTTTGTTCATAAAATCGGGCAAGATAATAATGTCCTAACATGGCATCGGGATATTCTTTCTTAGCTATTTTGCTTAAGGGTTCAAAGTATTCGAAATTTTTTGTTTTTTCAATGGCCGCAGCGATGGCTTTAAAATCGTTCACAAGGATTTGCTTTTTAATTCCGAATAAATCATTGATGGTTTGGTACTTTTCCACCAAATACTCGACAGGCGAACCTTCGAGTTTTAGAATATTATCGGTGTATTCTTTTTTACTAATGGGTTGAAAAACCAGAAAAATATTTTCCAAGGCTTTTGGTAATGCATGCGCGGGCATGGTGTAATGCGATGGTGCCTCAAATTCGTCAAAATTATACAGAACATTTTTATTATCTATAATTTTAAGCTTGTCGTGAAACATGTTGGTCACCTCCTTAATATGCTGCACATCATTTTTAGAAGTTGCCAAATAATAGAATATTTTAGACTTAATCTTCGCCAAACTTTCAGCTAAATAATTGGGCATTTCCGGAGCAAAATCAGGGCTTATACAAATAAAAGCGTTAAAAAGCGGCTTCTCTTTCAATAAATAATAATTTATGAAATTAGCGGTTTCGCCGTGACCAACAGCTACTTTAAAAGCTTTGGTTTTAAATTTGCTTTGTACAAATGGCAATACTTCCATCCCAATAAATTCGAAAAAATTCGCACCACTTTCAATGGGTAGTGAATTTTGTTCGGAGTAATTCATGTCATCATATCTAAAATCTGCTTGATTTATGCCAACCACTATCACTTTTGGAATATCTTCCCAATAAGAATAGTAGTCGGTGTTACCGGTGACCAATTCAAATAAGTAATCACCGTCTAAAACCACAATAATTGGGTAGTCTTTTTTGTCAGTATCGGAATAGCCTTTTGGTAATAATATTTTAAGTTGGCGTTCTTGCTGAAGTTTTTCAGAATAAATAGTTTCGACTATAACTTGTGCCTTAGAAAGCTGAAACACTGTAATAAATAGAAAGAATAGAAAAATGCGTTTCATAGTTGGACTTTTAAAAATTTACCTGAGCAAGGTAAAAAATAAACCCAAGTATAAAAAAACTAAAGTAGCTTCTTTTTAGCAAATTGCTTGTTGTAAACTGGTAGCAACAATAATGATAATCCACCCAAAATAATAATCATAATGGTTTGAGAAGACCACATTATCCAACCAAAAGCTCTGCTTGGATCTTCAGGGAGATTGAACAATAAAAAGCCAATTACAACAGCTTCGGGAAATGAACCAATACCACCGTTAGTTGCGGCAATACTAAAGCTGGCTAGAATAAATCCTATCAAAATGGCGCCTAAAGGTATATTGTTTAGATCTTGAATGGCAAAAGATGTGATATAAAACATGGCCACGTACATCACCCAAATAAATACGGTATGCAATATGAACAACCATTTTTGTTTCATTTTAAAAATACTAAGTGCACCTTCAATTAGACCGTTAATGAAATATTTTATTTTCTGAGCAAATCTTGAGGTTGATTTCTTTAGGATGACAAAACCCAACCCAAAAACTATAATAAGTATGGCAAGGATAGCAAATGTACCACTGGAATTAATTTTACTAGTAAAGAAATCTGTTATAAATTCAAATTGCAATATCAAGGTGATACCAATAATTATAAGCATCATAATCATATCTGCAATGCGTTCTGAAACGATGGTGCCAAAACCTTTTTCAAACGGCACCTTTTCATAATTAGAAAGAATAGTAGCTCTGGCAATTTCTCCAGCTCTTGGAATGGTGAAATTTATAAGATACGCCGCATAAACCGCCATGAAACTATTGGCGAGTTTTGGTTTGTACCCAAGCGGTTCTGCCATATATAACCATCTGTAAGCACGTGATAAATGACTAAGAAAGCCGCAAAACACGCCCAACACTATCCATTTTAGGTCAGCGGTTTTGGCGTATTCCCACAAGGTTGCCAAAGACATTTGTGAGAAGGAATAGTATATTAAAAAAACTCCCAATAAAATTGGGAGTAGAAGCTTTAACAATATTTTCAATTGCGAATTCACTCGCTTTATTTTAATAGGTTTGTTGCTTCATTTGGAAACACAAGTGCTGGTTTGAAGGTTTTGGCTTCTTCTATATCCATAAAGCCATAGGTAATTAAAATAAGGGTATCGCCAACAGCCACTTTTCTCGCTGCAGCACCATTAAGGGTAATCTCACCACTACCGCGGACACCGGGAATTACATAGGTGTCTAATCGCTCGCCGTTGTCGTTATTAACCACCTGTATTTTTTCACCTTGGATAATATTGGCGGCTTCCATTAAATCTTCATCAATGGTGATGCTTCCTATATAATTTAGGTCGGCACCGGTAACTTTTACCCTGTGAATTTTAGATTTTACTACTTGAATTTGCATAGTGCAAAGATAATTAATTTAATTCTATGTTGTCTATTAACCTTACATCGCCAACAAAAACCGCAATAAAAGCGCGACACTTATTTTGCTTGTTTTTTCTTTTGACGGGTTTAAGGGTTGTTTCGTTTGCAATGGTAAAATATTCTAAAGCTAATAATTTATGGTTTGCAAATTCACTTTTTACCCATTCCGACACCTCATTAGCACTTTTTGTGCCAAACTTTACTTTGGCAGTTTTGAGCGTTTTGTATATGAAAGGTACCACATTGCGCTGCTCCTGAGTTAATCTTCCATTTCTTGAACTCATGGCCAATCCGTCATTTTCTCTTAAAATAGGACAACCTATAATGTTGATATCAAAACCTGTAATTTCAACAAGTTTTCTTACTATTTGTAATTGTTGAAAATCCTTTTCACCAAAGTAGGCGTTATGAGGTTTAATAATTTCAAATAAGTTTTTGACAACTGTGGCCACACCGTTAAAATGACCTTTCCTAAATTCACCTTCCATTTCATGTTCTAAGCCGTCAAAACTAAAAGATTGAGCAGTGATCTCATCTTGGTACACATCAGAGGCTTCGGGTGCATAAACAATGATATTAGAATTTTTTAAAGTTTCTAACAACTTTAGGTCACTATCAAGCGTTCTTGGATAGTTATGCAAATCATTTTGATTATTGAATTGGGTTGGGTTGACAAAAATACTTACCACAACAACTTCATTGTCTTTTAAGGCAGTAGTTACCAGTGATAAATGACCTTGATGCAATGCGCCCATAGTAGGCACCAAACCAATAGCGTTTTGTAGTTCCAAAACCTTTTTTAAATGTGCCTGCAAATCTTGCTTTAGCTTGTAAACTCTCAAAAATCAAATTGTTTAAGCGGCTGCAAATCTAAGATTTTAATGACACACTGCATAAAATTTTGTACTTTTGCATGTTTTTTGATTTGAAT
>NZ_DAISXK010000032.1:0-30801 GCF_036825875.1 Paucihalobacter sp.
GTTTAAACCAATGGAATAAAGTCACCTGGGATGAATGGGAAGAAAAACACAAAGGGTTAATTACCACTTCAAATGTGGCTCCCGGCAATTGGTATTATATGCCTAGAAAAGGAACTACACAACCTAAGGGTTTAAAAACCTTACCTAATCAATTTACTTTAGAATATGACTTTTTTGTCGATAATGAAGTATCAGAACACGAAGGAGGAATCATGAATATTATTGTGAAAGAAAAAGGGTTAAACATCAATGAATATAGTTATCATTTTGATCGATCACCTCAAATCATTATGGATTTGAAACCGAAAGATGATTTGCTATACTTAGCGGCATTTAGAGAGTATGGTTATACAGATGGAATTGAACAAAGCAACAGAATCTTTGAAGAAATTAAAGAAAATTACTGGAGACCCAATCAAGTACATCGGGTATCACTTTCTAGGAATGGAGCTCACTTAAAGATATATGTAAATCAAGATTTAATGATGGACTTACCAAATGCATTGCCTTTAAACGAAAGCTACACGCTGCTTTTATGTAATAATTTATGGGCAAGCGGCTACTATATCTCAAATGTAAGAGTTGCGACAGGCTTTCCCCAACCAACCAATGAATTTAAATCTAAAAAAACATTTATCACTCAAAGCATACATTTTGATGTGAATTCTGATGTGATTAAACCAAGTTCTTATCACGTCTTAAAAGAAATTGCTTCCTCCATTCAAAACCTAAATGGAAATATACTCATTGTGGGACATACTGATAATGATGGAAGTGCCCAGCACAATCTGGAGCTTTCTCAAAAAAGAGCTGCCTCTGTCAAACGAGCCTTAGTTAATGAATTTGGAATAGATGCCACCCGTTTAACTACCGATGGCAAAGGACTTTCAGAACCTTTAAATCGCAATAGTAATGCTTCAGAAAAAGCTTTGAACAGAAGAGTAGAATTTATTAATCTTTAAAAATTTAAAATATGAGAAAGTTATTCGCCCTATACATCCTTTGTATGCTTATGGTGTCATGTAATTCTGATACTAAAAAAGAAACTCATACCAACCAAGTAAATACCACCATAAATAAAGCTTTCAATAGCAAAAAAAATAATTGGAACGGCAAACTAGACGAACTCTTTACTCAAGAAATGGCTGCCCAGGCCCTGGGATATAGCATTGCAGATGCTAAAAAAGAGTATCGTCAAATTTTTGATAACCCCGACACTCATGATTTATCGTACATCTGGGAAATGGGCAGAGAAAAAGAAATGAATATTCCTCATGTTGGAAAAATGATGATGCCTACAGACGACCGTATAGATTTACAATGGGTCAAATCTACCACCCTTGAAGATTTCAAAAATAGCTATCGTACCCCAACTGCAGAAGAGCTTAAAAATGCAGAAAAAGCAATGCAAGAACGTGCAGCTCAATTACAAAAAGAAGGTAAACTAACACCAGAACAAGCAAAAATGGCAACCAATTTAGGTGGAACTCTGGGGAGTGATGTAAGTTATGATGAAGTAAAAAATGTGGGAGAATATGCCGTATGGAATAACAAAGACAAAAATATATCCGTCTTCTACAAAGGCTTACAGTTTCAATTGTATGTGGATGTGGGTGATGAAGCCACCAATAAATCTAAAGCCATCACATTGGCTCAAAAAATCATTAACGAAAAACTATAGATTATGAAAAAGTATGCTTTTATATTCATAATGACTTGTAATTTTCTAAATGCACAAGTTGAAGAATTTTTAGGTGCTGGTTATAGCTCACCTACCCTGGTAAATGATAAATTGGTATTTAGGCTATTTACTCCTGAATTTGGGACAGAACTTTGGGTAACAGATGGTACATCAGAAGGAACTCAGTTGTTGGTTGATATCAACCCTGGAACGGGGTCTTCGAATGTAAGTATCTCTCAAAGCTCTGTAATTGATGGTGTTCTTTATTTCAGAGCTGCTCACACACCTCATACTGTATGGAGAACTGACGGAACCCCTCAAGGAACTTTTCCGCACATAAACAATGTTCAAATTTTTGATCCAAATAGCTTTGTAAAATGCAATGAATTTATACTTTTTGCTTCAAAAATTGGCGGAAATGATAATCTGTGGCGTTTATGGCGAATGACAGAATTTGTGGATAGTGAACTTCCCATAATCAATACTTTTGATGGTAAAGTAATTAATAATGTAACGATAAACTCAATAATCTCGCTCAATGAAACAACAGTAATGTTTGGTGCAAATACCAACGAAGATGGCTGGGCTATTTTTGGAACAACTGGTGCAACGACCGATTTAATTATCGACTTGTATCAAGGAAATAATTCAACTTACAATAATTTCACACAAATTAACAGCCCAAAAAACATTGACGGTAAACTATATTTTACGGGATTTCAGGAAGCAACGGGCTTTGAGCCTTGGACATCAATGGGTTCGGCTTCAACAACCAATTTGTTGAAAGATATTTTAGTTTCTCCAACTGTAAATAGCACCTCCTCACCAATACATTGGACCAAAGCTGGAAATACCATCTACTTTTCTGCTTTTGATGGTATTAATGGAAGAGAGTTATGGAAAACAAATGGTTCTTCTTCTGGAACATTATTGGTTAAAGACATTCATCCGGGCAACAATTCAAACTTTGGACCATTTGCTTTGACTGAATTTAATAATCAATTA
Source organism: Paucihalobacter sp. (assembly GCF_036825875.1). NCBI lineage: Bacteria > Pseudomonadati > Bacteroidota > Flavobacteriia > Flavobacteriales > Flavobacteriaceae > Paucihalobacter > Paucihalobacter sp. The sequence goes on from NZ_DAISXK010000032.1 coordinate 2,687, forward strand.
TACTTTTTACAAAATAATGGTACCAATGGCACTCAAATATGGAAATCCAATGGAACAGAAGAGAGCACCACAATGGTTTCCAACACACAAATTATAAGTAGTGTTTCTAATCCATCATTTGACAAAGCTGACAATAAGCTGTTTTTTTCCGGATTTTCACCTCTTTACGGTAACGAATTGTTCATGATAGACCAAAATGACGAAATTACCTTAGTAGCCGATATCAATCCGGGAATCAATGGCTCAGACCCTGGATTTGTGATTGAATATAATGGCTACATTTATTTTCAAGCTCGTTTTGGCAATACATCAAATACCCTTCGAACTTATCGAATCGCTCTAAATACTTTGGATGTAAATAACAATGTATCCAAAAGTTTGAATTTAAAAATTCTCCCAAATCCAACATCAGATTATTTTACCGTAGTATCTGATTTTATGAATGATTTATCCATCGAAGTTTATTCACTATTGGGTCAAAAACAAAACATACCGCAAATGAATGACCACCGATATGATATTAGTCAATTGTCAAATGGTGTCTATTTGGTGAAAATAATTGATCAAAAATCAAATTCGATATTAACAAAAAAAATCATTAAACAATAAACTTTATATGTTGAAACTTTTTCATTTATCTTGTTGTGTTTTGCTCAGCGCTTGCCAGATTAGCAATGATAAAGAGCAGGTCAATCAATTCGCTGTTCTTCGTGAAAATAGAGATTCTGAAACACCACAAGACAGTGTATATAGTTTTCAAAAAGCCCTCGTATATCAGTATTCAACTTCAATGGAAACAGGTCAACTTTGGTTTTTTGTCAATGAAACAAATGGCCAAATACTATATCAACCCAATGACGACATGATAGAAGCAGTGATTTCCTTTCCCAATGGGAAATACCATGTATTTGGGAAAGATGAACAGGGAAAAAATTTCTTTCTTAGTCAAGAGGTAAAAGCAATCAATAAGGAAATTGAAGATCAACCTTTTTTGACATCCTTAAAAAATATCAAGACCTTAGATCAAAGCCATATTGGTATCAAGCCTATCTTATCAAAAGGATATATTCTGCAACATGAAAATACGAATGAAAAAGAAAAAATCTACAGCACCAATCAAATTCCAATAAATGCCAAGCAAATTTATGGTTTTGCAGCTTTGGAAGGAGATGCAAAGCTACCCCATGACATCAATTTTCTCAATGTTCTCAAATCAAATGAATTGATTACTCATATAGAAAGTGATTATTTACAACTCGAGTTGCTTGATTATGGTGAAAATCCATTTTATTTTTCTTTAAAACCAATAGAACAACATTAAATTCTTACATATGAAAACCAAAAAAAGATTTTTTTTAGTTGTAAGTTTTATCATAACACTTACTAACTCTTCTTGGGCGCAAACTAAAGTAGAAGTATTGCCAAAGGACAAAAAACCGACCCCGGTGCAAACCTTGCCAGAGGATAAAAAACCGACTGTAGTTGAAGCTTTGCCAGAAGAAACAATTACTCCCATTCCGATTTTGGCAGATGAGCCAGATCTCGATGATTTGCTAGACATAAATTTCCCAAATACAAGCAGACCTAGCATACCCAATGCGGGCATGAATGCGCAAAATGAGCCTGATTTATTAGGTAGTTTTCAATTTGACCGAAAAATTACATACACCATGAATTCGATGGAAGGCAATGTAGTGAGCCATTTTTATTTTGACACAAAAAGTGGTACTAGTTACAAAGACCCTGCTGCTTTACAAGACATGATGGAAGAAAAAATGGAAATGGAAATGCATCAAATTTTCACTTCCAATGGTGTATTTTTTCAATACAAAAAATCTCCAGAGATGGGTAACATAGCTACCAAAATGGATATGACTGATGGTGATTATCTCTTAATGGATTTAAAAACGCTCAATGGCAGTAAAGAGTTTTTTAAAAATTTTAAACCTACCGGTATAAAAAAACCAGGAAATTCAAGTTATAATATTCCACATTCCTTGGAATATGCAGGTTTTGTGGACGGTAAAAAATACACTATCTACCTAGCTGATGCAGGTGAAGTTATGCTTCATACTGGTTTTACTTACGCACTAACGGGCTATGCCGGATTAGGTTATTTTGCAAGTCCTTCAAAAAGAACCTACATGGTAGTTGGTTTTTATGGAGAAGGAACACGGATTTATATGGAACGAATGGAAAAAGTAAAAAAATCATTTTCAGCTAAAGGATATCAACCCATTGGAGACATGATGGCGGGAATTCAAGGGGGTACTCCAAACATGCATCAATTTGAACAAACCAACAACATGGCGGATTTAGCTAATACCGACCTTACAGGAATACCTTCCAATGCAGATTTATTTGACATGGCTATAAAAGGTCTTGAGCAAAGTGTATTTGAAACTGACAGACAAATTACGGAAGCCCAAAATCAAAATAATAATCGTGTTGTAAATAGTTTGAAATGCAATAAAGACTGTGCTTTAAGACAGCTCAATCTTTATAAAAGGCTAAAAAGTGAAAATGAAGTAATTTATAATCGATACGCAAATGATGAAGACAAGCGTGACGAAGAAATTAATAAACTCATGGAAAGATTAATAAAAAACACTTTGCCCTGTAATTGTAATTAAATGTAAAATATGTAAAAACCGATCTCTTGAAATAAAAAAACACTCATTATAAAATAAGGTATAAAAATAAAAGTCAAAATTGCTATTTTTAACAACTACTTAGAAAAGAAGTTATGAAGGTTATTTTGGCAGACGATCATTACTTGGTTCTTGATGGACTGAAGTTACTAATATCCACATTAGGGTATGTGAACTCTATATCTATTGCGTCAAATTATTTTGAAATGACTGAATTATTAAAAGCTAATGAGTTTCAACTTGCCTTTTTAGATATTCATTTTGGTAAGCACGATGGCAGAGTCATTGTAAAAGAATTAAAATCCAACTACCCCAATATGAAGGTTATGGCACTTACTAGCTATAGCGACTCCGCAACAATTAAAACAGCTATTAATGCAGGATTTGATGGCTATTTGTTAAAAATAGACGGTAGAGAGCAAATAGATATAGCCATCCAATGTGTAATGAAAGGTGAAAAATATTTTAGCCGCAAGGTGCAACAAGTATATTTTGAGCATAGTATCAACACAAAAAAAATTGAACTAACAGAACGAGAGAAGGAGATATTAAACTTAATTGTTGCAGAAAAAACGACAAAAGAAATAGCCAACACTTTATGTGTGTCCGAAAAAACCATTGAAGCCCATAGAGGTAATATCATGTTAAAACTAGAAGTAAGAAATATTGCAGGTATGGTAAGAAAGGCCGTTTTAATGGGAATCGTAAATGTTTAATTTTTGTCATCAATGAAACTCAAAGTCCTATTCTTCATTGTAAGTTCATCAGTAATTTGTCATTTGACCAATGCTCAAGATTACTTTAACTTAATTCCAGAAGACATATTAAACACCCTAAAAGAGGCTTCAAAATGTGCCGAAAACCGTGATAATGATTGTCACAAACAGTACCACCATGCTTTAAATTTGGCCAAAGCTCAAAATGGATGCACTGGTTGCGTTACTGTTGAAATGGCAAGGCATTACATTAATGAAGGTCTACTAGATTCAGCTTCACATTATCTTAATAAAACCAACAAATACGTTGAAGGTATTAAAAATAAAACACCCGATATTTTGGCATTACATGCCGAATATTACACTCTTGTAGCCATGCAACACTACATACGGGGTAACATGACTAGCGCCATGGGAAATCTATTAATTTGCGCGCAACTTCGAGAGGAATTCGGCAATTTTAGAAATAGTGCTTATGTAAAAATGAATGTTGCAAATATTTATCAATCTTTGGGAAACTATGAAGTAGCATTGAATTATAACATGGAGGCTGAGACTGTATTGAAAGATTATAAAGACCATCGTTATGCGTCACTTGCTGGTAATATTGCCACCTTGTACTATGATTTAGAACAAAATGATTCGGCATTGGTTTGGGGTAAAAAAGCCATTAGACTAGGGGAAGAATTTGAGGCCATTAATCCAAAAATTTACGGTAATTACGTCATTGCTTCGGTATTAGAAAACAGAAAAAATGACAGCGCGTTTTTTTACATTGAAAATGCTATTTCCCTTTCAAAAAAAGCACAATCAACCAGAATGTTGGCAGCATCCTTATCAGTATATGGTCAAATATTACAGGACCATAATAGGAACGAGGAAGCCTTACAATATTTTGAAGAAGCCTTATCTATTTATAATGATCTTGAAGAATATTTAGAGGCGGTTAATTTATACAAGATTATTGGAGAAACTTTGAAAGCATTAGCCAATTATGAAAAGTCTAGTGAGTACTTTCAACAATACATCAAGTTAAAAGATTCATTACTTTCAGAAGAAAATAGAACTATAACTCAAGAACTTAACACCCGTTATGAAACCGAAAAAAAAGAACGTCTAATAGCGGAAAAACAGCTCAACCTTGAAAAGCAAGAAAACAAAACTAAAAACATCTTATTTTCGGGAATAATATTAATATTAATAATCTTAGGTTTATTTACTTACGTTAGGATCAAACAAAAAAACAAACTCAAACAACTAGAACAGGAAAAGCAAAACGCCGTATTAAATTCTTTTATCAATGGAGAAGAACGTGAACGAGTGAGAATTTCTCAAGAGTTACATGATGGTCTTGCAGCTTTACTGAGTGCCGCTAAAATGAGTTTAGAAGCGATCCCGCACTTAGATGAAACAGCCAAAGCACAGCAAATTGATAAAACCAAAACTATCTTAACCAACACCCATGAGGAAATTAGGCAAATAGCGCACAATCTGATGCCTTTTACACTTGAAAAAGATGGATTAATAGCTGCTACCCAACAATTTGTAACAGACCTTAATAATACAGGAATCATTCAACTTGAATTTAATAATCAAACTTCAAAAACCCCTGAACTTCAGTCGCAAATTCAATTAATGTTATACAGAATTATTCAGGAGTTGGTGAACAACATTATCAAACATTCGCAGGCAACTAAGGCCACGGTAACTTTTAGTCATGACCCTGATAACAAACTAATAATTGAGGTTACCGATAATGGCGTAGGCTTTGACAATGAGACCAATATAAGTCATCAGGGTTTATACAGTATCGAACAGCGCTTAAAGGCTATTGGAGGTAGTTTTATTTTAAAGAGAAATAAAAGCACTGGTATGCAAGCTATTGCGAAAGTTTAATATTGTTTTTTAAAACTTTTAATTCTTTAGCAAAAGGATTTTTACAATTATCTTTGTGGTTTAAATCAAGGTAAATGCCAGTAGTAACTTCTCAATACAAACCACCTATATTGTCCAAAAAAGGATTTGTGTCTACAGTATATGCTGGTTTGTTTAGAACGGTGAAAGGCGTAGTCCAGCAGCGTGAGCGCATCAATTTGTCAGATGGGGATTTTTTGGATTTAGATTGGAGTTTTTCAGCAGAAAAATCCAGCAAACTCATCATCGTCCTACACGGTTTGGAAGGCAATGCTCAAAGACCTTATATGGTTGGAACAGCTAAAGTATTTAATGCTAACGGATTTGACGCTGCATGTGTTAACTATAGAGGTTGTAGCGGCGAAGAGAATCTCTTATACAGCAGCTATCATTCTGGCGCTACAGAAGATTTAGAAGCGGTTGTTAATCATGTACTAGAAAATAAAAATTACACCGAAATATATGTTAAAGTATTAAGTGTGGGCGGTAATTTATTGCTGAAAAACCTAGGAGAACGCCAAAATGTGGTTATTTCGGGGTGACCATGCCTGCGATTTCGGTTCAAATGGTGCCACTTTAAAAGATACTGCAATGATATAAAATTTATTTGTCACTCTGTTTTTAAAACCCCTTTTCTTAAAGATTCATCTTTAAGATCTATCCTGTGTGAGGAGTTTACAACTCTATCCAAAATAGCTTTTGCAATGGTTCATTTCACTACGATATCATACCAAAGGGATATTGGGATTTGTTAGGATACTGTAGTCGATGTTTTGTCGTACCAATCAACAATAATATTCATTGGAGTCTCTCTCGAATAATTATTAAAGGCTTATTTATTGGCGAAGGTTTTAAATTCGTTAATTTAGAAGTAGAGGCATAAAAAAACGCAACCAAATTAATGATTGCGCTTTTTTCGTGTATAATGATAATTGTAAATTCTAATGAGATCCTTCGCAAGCTCAGGATAAATGACTCACACAACCTAAACTCAAGTTGGGATTGGTTCGCTACTTACTTCACTTCTTCAAAATCTACGTCTTCAACATCGCTACTTTCGCCTTTAGATGCTCCGTTTTGAGAAGCATCTGGTCCAGCTGCGCCGCCACCTTGCTGCGCTTCGGCTTGGGCTTTGTACATTTCTTCGCTGGCAACTTTCCAAGCTTCATTGATTTTCTCTAAGGCTGGATCAATTACTGCAATGTCTTTAGTTTCGTAAGCTTTTTTAAGCGCTTCTAAAGCATCTTCGATTGGTTTCTTTTTATCAGCAGATAATTTATCACCAAATTCTTTCAACTGACTTTCAGTTTGGAAAATCATGGCATCGGCACTATTCAATTTGTCTACCTTTTCTTTGGCAACTTTATCGGCCTCTGCATTGGCTTCTGCTTCTGCTTTCATCTTTTTGATTTCTTCCTCAGTTAATCCTGAAGAGGCTTCAATTCTGATGTCTTGCGTTTTATTAGTCGCTTTATCGGTAGCGGAAACTTTAATAATTCCATTGGCATCGATATCAAAAGTAACTTCAATTTGAGGTGTTCCTCGTCGTGCTGGTGGAATACCATCTAAATGGAAACGACCTATGGTTTTGTTATCGGCAGCCATCGGACGCTCACCTTGCAATACGTGAATTTCTACGGAAGGCTGATTGTCGGCTGCTGTTGAAAATACTTGAGATTTTTTAGTTGGAATCGTGGTATTGGCCTCAATTAATTTGGTCATTACACTTCCCATAGTTTCAATACCTAATGATAATGGTGTTACATCTAATAACAATACATCTTTAACATCGCCAGTTAAAACACCACCTTGAATGGCAGCACCTACGGCTACTACTTCGTCTGGATTAACACCTTTATTTGGTTTTTTTCCAAAGAATTTTTCAACTTCTTCTTGAACCGCTGGAATTCTTGTAGAACCACCAACTAAAATAATTTCGTCTATATCACTTTTAGATAAGCCTGCCGCTTTTAAAGCATTGGCACATGGCTCAATAGTTCTTTTAACTAAATCGTCTATTAATTGCTCAAATTTAGCTCTTGATAAACTTCTTACCAAGTGTTTTGGTCCACTAGCTGTAGCAGTTACATACGGTAAATTTATTTCGGTTTGAGCCGAAGATGACAATTCAATTTTAGCTTTTTCAGCGGCTTCTTTTAAACGTTGTAATGCCATAGCATCTTTACGTAAATCGATACCTTCTTCTTTATTGAATTCATCAGCTAACCAATCAATGATTTTTTGATCTACATCATCACCACCTAAATGGGTATCTCCATCGGTTGATAATACTTCAAAAACACCATCGCCTAATTCAAGGATGGAAACGTCATGCGTTCCACCACCAAAATCAAACACAACTATTTTTTGGTCTTTTCCTCTTTTGTCTAAACCGTAAGCTAGAGCAGCTGCGGTAGGCTCGTTAATAATACGTCTTACTTTTAATCCTGCAATTTCACCAGCTTCTTTAGTAGCTTGACGTTGCGCATCGTTAAAATAAGCAGGTACTGTTATCACCGCTTCTGTGACTTCTTGATCTAAAAATTCTTCGGCTGTTTTTTTCATTTTCTGAAGAATCATTGCCGATAATTCTTGAGGTGTGTACAAACGACCATCAATATCAACACGTGGCGTATCGTTATCACCTTTAATTACTTTATAAGGTACGCGTTCTGCTTCTTTTTGAGATTCAGAATATTTATTACCCATAAAACGCTTAATTGAATAAACTGTTTTAGTTGGGTTAGTGACTGCCTGACGCTTTGCAGGATCGCCAACTTTAATTTCACCACCGTCAACAAATGCTATTACCGATGGAGTGGTGCGACGTCCTTCTGCATTTGTAATAACAACCGGTTCGTTACCTTCCATTACTGAAACGCATGAGTTGGTCGTTCCTAAATCAATTCCTATAATCTTACTCATAATACTTTTTTTATTCGTTTTGTTATGTTGTACAATTTTGTTACGCTTGCTTAAAGTCAAGTATTATGCCATGACAAAAAATATGACAGGATGTCATTATTGCAATCTTTAATGTTTTATTAAATAAGCGTTCAGAATAATATATCCTTCTATCTTTGTAATACTAAAACGATTTCGTATCAGAGATTTCGTTTTGTAAGTATTAAATCAAATATGTTTAACAAAGAGATTTCGATAAAAAGTCTCAAAAAAATAAAATATTATGAAAAAGATTTATTTCCTATTAGTAACCGTATTAAGTATTGCATTTATTTCTTGTACAGGTGATTCAGGACCTCCAGGACCTCCAGGGCCTCCTGGAAATGATGGCGAAATTATTGCAGCACAAGCCTTTGAAATTGAGTTAGACTTTCTCGCTGCAGAGAATTTTGAGTTTATTGAACCATACGGTTTTGATGTATTACCGACCGATGTAACCCTAGTTTTTATTTTATGGGAAGTGGATAATGGTACTGAAATATGGCGCATTCTACCACAAAGTGTTGAATTTCCTGATGGGTCGCTCGTTTATAATTACGATTTTACCCAAGTAGATGTGCGGTTTTTTCTAGATGGTACCACAGACTTTAATGCCTTGGAGCCCATCTGGACTCAAAATCAAGTATTTCGTGTAGTAGTGGTTCCAGCAGACAATGTAGGTAGACAAAATCTAACCGACTTGGAAGCGATTATGGAAATTTACAACATCCAAAATTTTGAAAAACGTGATCGTACATAAAACAGATTTTTCAATTTAATCATCTAACTAACATCAATCATCATATAAATGGAGTGTATTTCAGTTTTTGATATGCTTAAAATAGGCGTGGGTCCATCTAGCTCCCATACTTTAGGACCGTGGCGTGCTGCCGAACGTTGGATAAAAGAATTAAAAGTTTCAGGCCATTTCGATAAAGTGGAAAACATAAAAGTCGATTTATTCGGCTCATTATCCCTTACTGGAAAAGGTCATGCAACCGATTATGCAGTTATGTTGGGTTTGAGTGGCGCCAATCCTGAAACCATTCCAACAGAAAGTATAGAACAAACAATCATTGATATCAAATCCACTGGTTTGCTCATGTTTAATAATGAACGCGCGCTACCTTTTTCATTTAAAGACGACATCGTTTTTAACCGAAAGTTTCTGCCTTTTCATGCGAATGGAATGATTTTTTCTGCCACCATCAACGGTAGAAAACGAAAATCCACCTTCTATTCTATTGGCGGTGGTTTCGTGGTAAAAGAAGAACGACAAAACTCGAAGGCAAACAAAATCATATTCTATTGCACGTTTCCATATCCGGTTGAAAATGGCGTGAAACTCCTTGAGTTTTGTAAACAACTCAATTTGCCAGTTTCGGGTGTGGTTTTAGAAAATGAAAAGTCTATAAGAGACGAAGAAACCATCGATTTCGAACTAAAACGTATTTGGAGTACCATGCTGGAATGCATGTGTATCGGTTGTCATACCGAAGGTAATTTACCAGGTGGTTTAAATGTAAGACGTCGCGCTTTTGATATGCATAAAACCTTGAAAGATGAGGTGCCCTATAGCAATCCACAAGAATGGATGGCATCTATAAGGAATACCGAAGTCAAATTCAGGCAAATTCTCCAATGGGTGAGTTGTTTTGCATTGAGTGTGAATGAAGTAAATGCTGCCCTTGGCCGTGTTTTAACGGCACCAACCAACGGAAGTGCTGGGGTAATTCCAGCGGTACTGATGTATTATATGGTGATAGAAAATCATGAAGCCGATTTTCAGCACATCAAAAAGTTCTTATTAGTTGCAGGCGAAATAGGAAGTATATTTAAAAAAGGAGCTACCATTTCGGCGGCCATGGGCGGTTGTCAGGCAGAAATTGGCGTGTCGTCAGCCATGGCTGCTGCTGCACTTTGCGAATTGCTAGGCGGAACCCCAGAACAGGTATTGGTAGCCGCAGAAATTGCGATGGAACACCATCTTGGTTTGACCTGCGACCCAATTCGTGGATTGGTGCAAATTCCTTGTATTGAACGCAATTCTATGGGGGCAATTAAGGCAATTAACGCGGCCGAATTAGCACTTAGTACTGACCCAAAAAATGTAAAGGTTCCTTTGGATAGTGTTGTAAACACCATGTGGGAAACTGCCAAAGATATGAACTCGAAATACAAAGAAACCAGCGAAGGTGGTCTGGCTGTGAGGGTGAATTTAACGGATTGCTAGATGTTCACTTATAACCTCTAATATCTAACTTCTAATATATAATTTTTACTTTTACACAAATTAATTCATTTTCTATGTCGATAGCCAAAAAAGATTACAAACGCATTACCGTCAAAACCTTGGTGGATATGAAAGCCAAAGGTGAAAAAATATCCATGCTCACGGCCTATGACTACACCATGGCAAAAATTGTAGATGGCGCTGGGATTGACGTAATTTTAGTAGGTGATTCTGCAAGTAATGTGATGGCCGGCCACGAAACAACACTGCCCATTACCTTAGACCAAATGATTTATCATGCATCTGGCGTGGTGCGCGCTATTGAACGGTCTTTAGTGGTGGTCGATTTACCTTTCGGAAGTTACCAAAGCGACCCTAAAGAGGCCTTGCGTTCTGCAATAAGAATCATGAAAGAAAGCGGTGGGCATGCCGTAAAACTTGAAGGTGGTTATGAAATTAAAGAATCTATCAAAAGAATTTTGAATGCAGGCATTCCTGTAATGGGACATCTTGGCTTAACGCCTCAGTCTATATACAAATTCGGAACTTACACCGTTCGGGCCAAGGAAGAAGAAGAAGCGCAACAACTCATCGAAAATGCTAAAATGCTCGAAAAAATTGGCTGTTTCGCTATTGTGCTTGAAAAAATTCCTGCCAAACTTGCCAAAGAAGTTGCAGACCAACTTAGTATTCCTATCATTGGGATAGGCGCGGGAAGTGGCGTGGATGGTCAGGTGTTGGTATTACACGATATGCTGGGCATGACCCATGAGTTTAATCCACGATTTTTACGTCGTTATATGAATTTGTTCGATGATATGACTAAAGCTATCTCAAGCTATGTGGCGGATGTTAAATCGGTGGAATTTCCTAACGAAAGTGAGCAATATTAGGCTTTTTATCTTTCGAAAATACAATACTTAATACGCTTAACTAAATTCAATAAAGTAAGAAACATAACTCGTGGCCAATAAACCTGATAAAATCCTTTCCCATAAAGACAATCTTCAAGTGTTGTTTGAAGATAATCATGTGATTATTGTAAACAAAAGGGCAGGAGATATTGTTCAAGGCGATAAAACAGGCGATGTTCCTTTGAGTGAGGTTGTAAAAGCCTATATTAAAGAAAAAGATAACAAACCAGGTAATGTATACTTGGGCGTGGTACATCGCTTAGACCGACCAACTACTGGGATTGTTGTGTTTGCTAAAACCAGCAAAGCTTTACCGCGGCTCAACAAGATTTTTGCTGAAAAAACCGCACAAAAAACCTACTGGGCAGTAGTAAAAAATATACCACCGAAAACGGAAGACACTTTAGTACATTGGCTCAGAAAAAATCCTAAAAACAATAAATCTACGGCTTATTTAAAAGAAGTTCCCAATAGTAAAAAGGCTGTGCTTCATTATAAGTTGCTTAAAAAACTCGATAATTATTATCTATTGGAAATAGCTTTAGAAACAGGACGACACCACCAAATCCGCGTGCAATTGGCTAGTATTGGATGCCTTATTAAAGGCGATTTAAAATATGGTGCTGACCGAAGTAATCTGGATGTCAGTATTCATCTTCACGCCAGGCAATTGACGTTTACACATCCTGTAAGTTCAGAAACCATTGATGTAGTTGCTCCATTGCCAAATCATGACGCTATTTGGAATGCATGTGAAGCTGAATGTTAGGTTACAAAGGATATTCAATCCTTAAGTTTACACCTTCATCAGGTTTTGAATCAATATTGAATTGTGCACCAATAAGTTCAGCTCTACTTTTCATATTAATTAGTCCAGAACCTTTTTCGGCAGATGCCACATCAAAGCCAACCCCATCATCTGATGCTTCGATAATCAATAATTTCGGCTCGTAATTCAATTGGACTTTTAAATGATTGGCTTCTGAATATTTTACAGAGTTAGAGAAAAACTCCTGAAGGATTCTGAAAATTATAATTTCATGCTTTTTATTTGGCATTTCTACTTGATCACCTTTAATATGTAATTCGGCCGATGCGAATTTCAAACGCTTTAATCTACTGAGCTCGTTGCTGATAGATTGCTCCAATCCTATATTTAAAATCACTTCGTTATTGAGTGATTTAGAAAGCATTCTTACTCCCTTTAAACTATCTTTTATAACATTGGAGGTGTCGTTCACCTTTCCTTTAAAATCTTCGCCTACCAGACTAGATAACATGTTCAGTTGCATGGAAGCATAGGCTAAAAGCTGTCCAATATTATCGTGCAATTCCCAAGCTATGTGTTTTAAGGTTTGCTCTTGTATTTCGCTTTGGGTGCGCGATAGTTCTTCTTCAAAGGCTTGTTGTTGTTTGAATTTTTCAATCAGCAGTTTGTTTTTTCGCTTCTGAAAGACCACAAAAAAAACAATCACTAAGGTGGTTACAATTAATAATACCACAATCATATACACCAATAAATAGCGTTCTGCAGCCGTTGATACAGCGCGTTCTTGAAGTGATAATATGTTTAAAAAGTTAATCATTTTCAGGTTTACAATAAATTTAGTTAAAGGTAAAATTTAAATACATCAATAGCTTTGTGAATAAACGAATCTATGTTTTTACAAACTAGTCCTTTACCAAATGATTGATTTTTGTAATCCATTTTAATCGATTTTCAAGCATTAATCTAAGTTAGATTCTAAATCAAAATTAGGATTACACCATGCCAAGGCCAACGAAAACATACCATACATAAATAGATTTGAAAAGAAATAAATGTAATGTCTTAAAAAGACAAAATTCCAATCGGCGCTATTAAAATATAAATCATAGAATGTTAAAGGTGTTATAATTAAAAACCATATAAATAGTGTGGAACTTGCAATAGAGTTAAATGAATACAAAAAATTTAATATTTTATCACTTTGTAAAATCTCAATAAAATAAAATACAATGCAGGTTATGATTACTAAGCTTCCAAAAACTAAATTTACAGACATAATTGATTGAAATAAACTATGAACGTCGACAATAATGCGGAGGATAAAGGTTAAAATGACTAAGCCACACAGACCCATTATCACCTTCTTATATAAGGTCGATTTGAGTAGTTTGGAAAAATAAGCTGAGAGAAATACAGCACTTCCTAAAACCCAGAATATATTGTACCACCAAAAGTTCCGTTCAATGAGTGTTCCTTTTAATGCATCTCTTATAAAGTTTAAACGTTCGTATCGATAAATGTACCAAGTGTAGTCTCCAAAAACATCTACAAAAGCTACATAAATCATGTAATAAATAAAGTAACGTACTACAGTATGCTTGTATTTTCTATAGAAAAATATAGCAAATAGGGCAGAAATTATAATTGTTACATCACTTAATTCGATAAAATATTTGGAAATTATATCATTCACATCAGATATTATTGTGGATAATTAGCTCCAGGTGGGACGCCATTACCTCCCATATTCAAGCCATCTCCACCAGAAATATCACCACCTCTTTGAATGGCAGTTTTTGAAAGTGCTGTGCCAGCTTCGGAGGTTATTTGATATCCTGTTGGAATAAAAAACATCGTAGTATAACCCACTTGGTCTCTTACTTCGGGATACGCTCCTAAATAAACACGAACGCCATCCATGGTATAGCCTAAATCTTTGGCTTGTTTTTCGGCATAATTTAAATAATTGCGCATATCTTCAAGCGCATACCACGACGAGCGGTTGTCTGGACGCTTTACAATGGAATCGCTAATTAACTGGTGTCTTGAATTAAAGGCTTGATCCATCGTTTTGGCTTCACTAGGGGTAATTAAACCATTGGGCTTGATGATTTCTTCTTCTATTAGTGATGAGTCATTCATGCAACAAAAAAAATAAACCGCCAAGGCGCCAATTAATAGTCCTATGATAAATAAGGAAAGGTTCTTCATAATCAGTGTTTTTTAGATGCTTCTAAATTATGTAAAAATTATATGTTTCCTATAATTGTAGGAATTATTTTATTTTAATCCAGACTACTAAACTGAACCGCATCCTTAACTTTTTTTTGTGATAACAGGTTAATGGCTGATTCTGACAGTTGTAAAATCCTTGGGTATCCGCCAGTTGTTTGCGCATCGCGCATTAATATAATTAAATTGCCATTAGGAGTTAATTGAACCGTTCCTGGTAAAACAGCCGATGTAATGATAGGTGAAAGCGAATTTTCCAAAGTCTCGTTGAGCTGATACGCCATACGGTTATTAAATTTAGAAATGCTAAAGTTCTGATTAAAAAGCCTTTCTTGTTGCTCTTGTTCTAGCATGTCGAACTCTGGACCTTGATAAACCGCGAGTTCTGATGCTTCAAAATTATTGGGTTTAAGTTTGGCGTAGTCGTCTAAAAAATGGGAGGTACTGGGCGTAAATTTGATTACATCACCTTTTTTTAAAACTGAATTTGATGTTATAGAATGGTAAAAACTTCTGCTAGACAGTATTTTGTCGGTTTTAAAACCACCTAAAACTGCTAAATAAGTTCTACAGCCCATTATCGCGGGTCCAAATGTTAACAAATCCGAAGACTCAATTTTAATTCTTTTATTAAGCTGAATTGATATACCATTTAAGCATGCCGACATATCAGCACCAGAAATACAAATAACCGTTTCAGCTAGAAATTTAAGATGCATTCCTATCAGGGTCATTTCAATTACAGCAGCATTCGCATTGTTTCCTAAAATGGTATTGGCCATGAGTGCCGATGCGGCATCCATAGCACCACTTTCTGGTACGCCAAGATGTCCACAACCCAATCGTCCTGAATCCTGAATAGTGGAGAGTAACCCTTGTTTTAAAACTTTAACCATGATGCGTTTCAAATTCTAAATTATAGCTACCTTTTTTTAGTTGGTTTTCAATTTCAAGGTGTCTTATTTTTGAAATGAAATAGAATTTAAGGTAATCGCCCGGTTTTGCAAAACAAGGTTCCTCTTGATTAACATTAAAAAAATTTAAGGGTGAATTACCTATCACATACCAACCACCAGGACTATCCATGGGGTAGATCCCAGTTTGCATTCCTCCTATGGCAACCGACCCTTTCTTAACGGTCATTTCTGGGGTGCTTTTTCTTGGAATTTCTAAGGATGAATCAAGACCACTTAAGTACAAAAATCCGGGTAAAAAACCGATGAAATTCACTAAGTATTTTGGCTTTGTATGACGTTCAATAATGACTTCAATTGTTATATTTTTAAGCTTCGAAAACATTGTTAAATCTGGAGCGAATTCCGGCTCATAACACACAGGAATGTGCCAGAGCTTAAAATCGGTATTCTGGGACTTTGAACAAGCGGAATAGCGTCTTTTTAAGTAAGAAATTTCGTTATTGATGTTTTCAATAGTAGTTATATATTTTATTGTTAACGAACAATATGCATTAATTATCTCAACAATTAGTTTAGGTTTGTTTTTTGTGAGCTCATTTTTGAAATTAAGCACATCTTTTTGAATGAATTCGTCAATTTTTTGTGGCCATTCCACTAAAATAGAACGTTCGCCAAAAGCTTTATATGTGAGATTAAAGGCGCCCAAAAGTTACTGAATTTTTATGAGTTTTGAGGTTAAATGTTGGTGTAAATATTTGATAATATCAACGGCGTTTTCGCTGTCGCCGTGGACGCAAATCGTGTCTGTTTTTATCTTAATTTCTTCACCAGAAATGGCACGAACTTTTTGATGTGAAATCATGTTGTAAACGCGCTTGGCAATTTCTGTTTTTTCCAAAATTAAGGCATTGGCTTCGGATCTGTTTACCAAGGTTAAATCACTATTATAATTTCTATCGGCAAAGGCTTCAAAACAAACTTTAATACCACTGCTCACAGCCAAATCTGCCAAAGTTGATCTAAAAGGTGCGTATAATTTTAACGACCCATCAATGGAGTTAATTAGTTCAATTATGAGCTGTGCATATTTTACATTAGTTGCTGCTAAGTTGTATAATGCGCCATGTGCTTTGATATGATGCAGGCTCAATTGATGTTGTTGTGCGATATCTTTTAGCGTATTCACTTGGTCTTCTAAACTCTTGAATAATTCCACAAAAGTTATAGTCATTGGCTTTCTACCAAAGTTAACTTTATCTGGAAATGAAGGATGTGCACCAATTTTCACATCGTGTTTTTTGGCTAAACTTAAAACTTCATTCATAATATCTGTATCGCCAGCATGACCACCACAAGCGATGTTGCAAGATGAAATGTAAGGCATCAGGGCAGCTTCGTTACCAATGCCTTCGCCGACATCGACATTTATATCTATTGTTATCTGTTTTTTTATATCCATTTCATCACTTGAAAAACACTCTTTAAACCCAAAAATAAAACTACTAAAAGCAATAATATGCTCACGATATTTTGCCATTTTTTATTGATATATAAACCCAATATTTCAGACTTATTCATCATCCAAATAAGAATACCAGCTACCATTGGCAGTACCAGTCCATTGGTTACTTGAGCAAATTTTATAATTTCGATGGGTTTGATACCTAAAGATGCAAAAACAACACCTAAAAGTAAAATTGACATCCAAATCGCACGAAATTTATTCGATTTCATTTTGATTGACCAACCCAAACAACCTGTTGCCACATAAGCCGCAGCTAATGGCGCTGTGATAGCACTTGTAATGCCTGCTGCAAATAAGCCAAGCGCCATAATGTAGGTTGATACATCGCCGTAAAGCGGTGCCAAACCCAAAGCTAAATCCGAGGCATTTTCAATGTTGGTATTTTGAATTCCAGCTGCAGAAACAATAATGCTCATGGAAACCAAACCCCCTAAAACCACAGCTACGACTGTATCTTTTCTAGCAAATGATAGATCTGATGCTTTGTGCCATTTTTCTTTTACCAGAGCGGCATGTAAAAACAAGTTATAGGGTACAACTGTAGTGCCAATAAGTCCAACAATAGTGAGCAAACTGCCACTTGGTGTTTCAAAAGTGAATAAACCTGACGCTAGTGATCCCAAATCTGGTTTGGTTAATATGGCGGTAATTAAGAAGGATAAGCTCATAAAAACGACCAAGGTGATTAAAATGCGTTCGATTGTTTTATAACTTCCTATAAACAAAAACACAAAGGCGATGGCTCCAATAATTAAGCTTGAGGTATTGATGGAGTTGTTTAAAATTTCCAGTTTTGGAAATTCAACTATTGTTTCTAAACCAAGCACCGCACCGCCAATATTGCCAGCTTGGTAGGCAGCATTGCCGATGACAATTGCCGATAAAATTAGAACCAATACACTAAATTTTATAATAGGTTGCTTTATTTCATTCCGAATATTTTCGGCCAAGCCATTTTGAGAGATGACGCCTAGTCGTGCCGACATTTCCTGCAACAGAACAGTAATTACGACAGAAAATAATAAGGCCCAAAGTAATGTAAATCCAAAATTCACGCCAGCCAAGCTGCACATAGTGACGGTTCCTGGACCGATAAACGCAGCTGCCACTAGCGTAGCAGGGCCTATGTTGCTAAACCATTTTTTAATCAATTTTAATCGTATTTAAGGCATAAATTGCGAAACTACCGAGCCAATGGCCACCTTCATATCCATCGTTAAAAATGCTTGGTAATGAATAATTAATATGCTTTATTGCTATATTTTCTAAATGTGAATATTCTGCCAATCCATTTGCAATTTCATTTAAGCTCCATGCACGAGAAAAATTAACACCATCTAAATGCACTAATTTGCCATCGCTTCGGTCGCTTACTTTACCAGTTTCTAAAGCAAAAGTTTTTTCTTTTAATTCGGGCATAAACTCATTAATCCAATGTCTAAACGCTTCTGTAGAAAGCACACGTTTCATTAAAGCAGCTTCCTCCAGACAAGGCGATAAAAAGTCAAAACCACTAGGCTCCCATATTATGGGACAATTTTTATCCTTGTTGTAAAAGTCTTTTGCTCTTTGTTCAATCATAGAGAGCAACGCTTTATGACCAACAGTTTTGGCATAATCGTGCGCAAAACTTAATCCAAAGGCAGTATTACTGTGCTCGCCAACGCGAATGGGGTAATTTAATTTTGGTAAAAATTCAATGTATTTGGCTACCATTAAATCAGTTAAGGGTTGAAGGTTGATTTTTAAGGTACGTGCCGTTGGGTGATCCCATGAATGCAGTTCTTCGGCTAATTTCAGCAGCCAAACCCAACTGTAAGTGCGTTCAAATGATTTATTATGAAGGTCATCAAAATATGCTACTTCTGCAAGTATATTTTCAGCTGATATATTTTGTAAAAGCATTTGCTGAATTTCCTCTGCCTTGTCAAGATTTGGAAATTGTTTCAAAAGCCTTAGCAAACTCCAATGTCCATGCACTGCCGAATGCCAATCAAAGCAGCCGTAGAAAGCAGGATGAAGGGTTTGTGGTGACTTTAAATCCGAGGCGCTTCCGAGGGTTTGACCTAGTTTATTTGGGAATTCTACATTGATGCAATGCAATGGTAATTCCGCTAGTTTGTTCGCTTGCTCTAAGTTTAAAATAGGTTTCACAACTGTTTCGTATTGAATAGATACTTCCGTTTTTATGGGATTTTCTTGTTTGGAATTGTTACAGTTACACGCCAAAATTAACAACAATAACAAGTATGTGTTTTTCATTTTCATTGATTTATAAATGATGAGATTCCTGCTTGCGCAGGAATTTGTTAACCTAGCCAACCTTCACGGTCGAGACTTCTGTATTGAATGGCTTCGCTAATGTGAGCGCCGGTGATATGTTCGGAAGCTTCTAAATCGGCTATCGTTCTGGAAACTTTTAAAATTCTATCATAGGCTCTTGCTGAAAGATTTAAGCGTTCCATCGCGGTTTTTAATAATAGCTTTGAAGCCTCGTCTAGCCTGCAATATTCGCGTATTTGTTTGCTATTCATTTGCGCGTTGTAATGAATTTTCTCTAAATCTTCAAAACGCTTTGTTTGCAATTCTCTGGCAGCGGTAACGCGTTTTCTAATTTCCACCGAGGTTTCGGCTTTTCTTTCGTCTGATAATTTCTCAAACGGCACTGGGGTTACTTCAATATGTATATCGATTCTGTCAAGTAACGGACCAGAAACTTTACTCAAATAACGCTGCATTTCCGCAGGTGATGAGGTTACTGGTGCATCTGGATCGTTAAAATAGCCACTCGGACTCGGATTCATGCTTGCTACTAACATAAATGACGATGGATAGGTAACTGTAAACTTTGCTCTGGAAATGGTTACTTCTCTGTCTTCCAAAGGCTGACGCATTACTTCTAAAACTTCCCTTTTAAATTCTGGTAATTCATCTAAAAACAACACACCGTTGTGGGAAAGTGAGATTTCACCGGGTTGCGGATAACTCCCACCGCCGACTAATGCGACGTTTGAAATCGTGTGGTGCGGACTTCTAAATGGACGCTGTGCCATCAAACCGGTATGTTCTTTAACGCGTCCGACAACGGAGTGAATTTTAGTGGTTTCTAGCGCTTCGCTCAGTGTCATCGGAGGCAGTATACTAGGCAATCGTTTGGCTAACATGGTTTTGCCAGCCCCTGGTGGACCGATTAAAATAATGTTGTGACCGCCTGCAGCGGCTATTTCCATACAACGTTTGATGCTTTCTTGACCTTTGACATCTGAGAAATCGAACTCTGGAAAATCGAGGTTTTTATAAAATTCTTCTCTGGTGTTAATGATGGTTTGCTCTAATGGTTCTCCTTTGTCAAAAAAATTGATAACCTGTGTTATATTATCAACCCCATAAACTTTTAAGTCATTAACGATGGCGGCTTCCTTTGCATTTTGACTTGGAAGTATAAATCCTTTAAAACCTTCTTCACGTGCCTTAATAGCTATTGGAAGCGCACCTTTGATGGGTTGTAAATTTCCGTCAAGTGAAACTTCACCCATAATTAAATACGAATCTAAATCGGGTGATTTAATCTGGCCACTAGCCGAAAGTATCCCGAGTGCTAAGGTTAAATCGTAAGCACTGCCTTCTTTGCGCAAATCGGCGGGCGACATATTGATTATTATTTTTTTAACTGGAATTTTATAACCGTTATTTTCAAGCGCCGCTGCAATTCTATAATTGCTTTCTTTTATGGCATTATCCGGTAATCCAACCAAATGATAACCAACCCCTTTGGCAATATTTACTTCAACTGTTATGGTTGTTGCATCAACCCCAAAAACCGCACTTCCGAATACTTTTTTGAGCATACATTTTTATTTGTTTAAATATAACCAAAATCTTTTAACACAAAATGGCAGATTTAAATCCTGTATTATTCTGAGATGAAAAAACATGTATTTCGTCGAATAAATTTGCGTTTTATAGATTTACATGAATTTATATTGTATTTTTGTATTCCCAAATCAACCGAAATGAAAAGATTACTACCCTTATTATTGTTAATGGGTTGCACTGCAGAAACCGTAGAGCCACCAAGCGATTGTGATTGCGAAAAGGTAATTTACATCGAAGAAAAATATCAAGATAGTTCAGACAACAATTGGTACGTCAACCGAATAGAAGTTGACAGGATTCATGTGGAATGTCAAGATGAAACGGATTTCGCACCAACTGGAGAAATTCTTGAATGTTTCAGGATAGAATGTAATTTGTAAGAAAATTATAAGATTTTTTATCTTGTTTTACTAAATTCTTTAATAAGATTCGTTATTATCATTTAGTTTTAATCTAATGGTTATTAGAGAAATCTTTATCGAATAATCGTTAAACTGCGGACGTTTATTTTTTCGCGAGGATGGTTAAATCAGTCTTGTTGACCGCAAAACTGCAAAGCACGCTTCTCGTTATAATACACATTTTTCTTATTTTTAAATCCAACATGACCGCCAAATCTCGGCATTTCTAAAAATAAATGTGAGTTATTTTTTGCTTCCTTTACGGGATAACATTCGGGCGATAAAAATGAATCGTTAAGTGCATTTATAATCAAAGTAGGTATTGTTATTTTTGTGAGGTATTGTAAGCTACTGCATTGCTCGTAATAATCAAAAGCATCTAAAAACCCATGAGCTCTAGAGGTGTACACATGATCAAAATCTATTAAAGTATTTATTGAGTTAATTTCTGTAATAGAAATTTTATCAGGATATTGTATTTGCTTTATTTTCAATCTTTCAATAAGGTGTTTTTTAAAACGTATAGCGTATAATATATTTTTTGCCGTGTGTAATTCGTAGGCGGAGCCTTTTAAATAACAAGGCGCTGATACTGCGACGGCTGATTTAATCTCAGGTGGAATCACATTGCCCTCACCTAAGTATTTTAAAATTAAATTACCTCCAAGACTAAAGCCTTTTAAGTGAAGCTTCAAGTAATTTTTGTTATTAATGACATGCTGAATTATATCAACCAAATCTTCAGTGGCTCCCGAGTGATAACTTCTGTATTTTAAATTTGGTTCACCACTGCAGCCTCGGAAGTTCACACAAACAGCATCAAATCCATTTTCATTAAAAACTTTTGCCGTACCTGTCATATAAGGTCTTTGTGCATTTCCCTCAAGACCGTGTAAAATGATAATGAGTTTATCGGTTTGTTCTCCACAGAAACTCCAATCTAAATCTAGAAAATCTCCATCAGAAAGTGTTATGCGTTCACGTTCTTGAATCACTCCATTTACATTCCGAATCAACCCAGAATATACCGTAGATACAAATCCGTTTCTAAAACCAAATAACGACTTGTAATCACTTTCTAAAATGGGCATAAGTTAATTTAGATATTAGAAATACGATATTAGATAAAATGCGGTAAATAAAAAAGTCTTTAGTTATAATATGCTCACATCTCTGAATTATTCTAAAAGAGTGATAGTTGAATTTTTTCTTTTAACGGGAATTTGTTTCTGAGTAGGATAAAATTTCAAATCTCAAAAACTATGCACGCATAGTAAAATAATGTATATTTGTGTATCCAATGACAGCACAGATGCAAACCAAACTTACCCAATTACTCAGCATAAAATATCCAATTATTCAAGCACCAATGTTTTTAGTTTCAAATGTAGCGATGGTTACCGAAGCTATGAAAGCGGGTATAGCAGGCTGTATTCCAGCACTTAATTACCGAACTTTAGATGAATTAAAAACTGCCATTCATCAGCTAAAAAAAAATAAGGTCGAAGGCGGTTCTTTCGGATTTAATTTAATAGTGAACAAATCTAATCTCAAATATAAAGAGCAATTAAGGGTGTTGTGCGAAGAAGGTTGCGATTTTATAATTACTTCCTTAGGAAGTCCGGAGGAAACTATTAATCAAGCTCATAAAGTAGGTATTAAAGTATTTTGTGACGTTACCGATTTACATTTTGCCAAGAAAGTAGAACAATTAGGGGCTGATGCTGCTATTGCTGTCAACAACGAAGCCGGCGGGCATCGTGGTAATTTATCACCGGAAGACCTAATTAAACTATTACGTTCTAACCTTAAAATCCCAGTAATCTCAGCAGGCGGTGTGGGTTGTAAAGCCGATATTGACAAAATGCTAAGCTACGGAGCTGATGGTGTTTCGGTTGGAAGTCCTTTTATAGCTTCTAAAGAAGCCAATGTTACAGACGATTATAAACAAGCTTGTGTCGATTATGGCGCAGACGATATCGTCATGACCGAACGTATTTCGGGCACGCCATGCACGGTGATTAACACACCTTATGTACAAAAAATTGGCACCAAACAAACTTGGATCGAACACCTTTTGAATAAAAACAAAAAGCTGAAAAAATGGGTTAAAATGGTCCGTTTTGGTATCGGGATGCGCGCCACTGAAAAAGCCGCTAAAGAAGTCACCTATAAAACGGTCTGGGTGGCCGGCCCCAGTATTGAATATACCAAAGCTATTTTACCTGTAAAGGACATTGTGGCTAATTTGGTAAGTTAACTTTTCTGTATCTATAGTAGGTTGAAATTAAATTAAAATATCTCTAATGCTCCTTTAGGGTATATCAATCTTGATATATGATAATAAGATTATAAAATAGTATCAAGCCTAATGCTTCGGCTTTAATGGCAACCAGATATTAATGGTACAACCGCTTTCGGTATTTTTAGCCAATTCTATACTCCCTTGTAAGGCTTGTGTTAATTCCTCAATAATTTGTATGCCTAAACCTTGTGTAACACTTTTTATGTTTTGCTTATTATTAAATTGTAATCCAACGTTTTTAAATCCAGGACCATTATCAGAAATTGAAAATAATAATTTGTTGTTGTCAATGTTGCACGTCCATTTGATGGTAGCATTAGGTTGATTAATAACTGCATTTACGGCATTTAAAGTAAGATTGCGGCAAACTGTATTGAGATAGTTGATGTCTGTTTGAAAAGTAGACTCAACGCTGTTCACAAATTCAAATTTAATATGATCATAATTTGAGAAATAGCGTTTAATTTCCTGAAAAATTTGTGAAACCTCGCAAGTATCAAACTTGGGTTCAAATTGTTCCATTTGATTTTTACACCATAATAACAAATCTTCCATAGATACCAACAGGTTTTGAGCGCTTGATAAGGTTTTGTTTTCAAAGCGTAATTTATTGTCGTTATCTAATAGTTCCGGATTGTTATTTTTTAAGTTAATTAAGTTGATGAGGTTAGAGAGCGGACTTCGTAAATCGTGATTTAAAATACTGAATAATTTGGCTTTAAATTTATTAGATTCTGTCAACGCCTTGTTAAGTTTTCTCAGGTCGTCATTGTTTTTCTTTCTAATACGGTTTTGGTTCCACAATAATAACCCTACTGCAAATAACAATCCAAGACCGGCAATAAAAAACCATTTTTCTTTTTCCTTCTGACTAATTTTCAACTCTCTTAATTCAATTTCCCGGTCTTTTTCTAACATTTTTTGCCTATTCTCAAGGTCCGCAATTTTGTTTTTATTGCTTTGAGAAAAGAGCGAATCTCTTAATCTAGAGTAAGCATTATTTAGTTCGTAGGCTTTTTTAAATGAGTTTTGATGGTATAAAACATCGGCCAAAATACCCATATTAAACATTTCCCATTGTTTATTATTGCTTTTTTTAGCCGCAGACAATGATTTTTCAAAATTAAATTTAGCTTCATTCAATAAGGCGTCTTTGCTGTAATGTTTAAAATTTTCAGGGATATCAGGATACAGGTTGTATAAATCGTAAAATCCCCAACCTATATTGTAAATATTGGAAATGGAATAACCGGAAGTAGGTGCTATATCGTCTAAAATTTTTTGCGCTTCAAACTCCATAGATAGGCATTTATCTAAATCATCTTCGTACATAATAGACCAATTGGCCAAGGTTTTTGCTTTACCAAGTGGATTGTTGTTGAGGTCGAAAAAATTAAAGGCTTCGGTAAATAAAATCTCGGCGTCTTCCAAATTCTCAAAAACCCTGTAAACTTCGGCCAATACCTTTTTACTATAAGCTTCCTCTATAGGGTTGTTTAATTTTGTAGCCTCATTTAATGACCATTTGCCGTATTTGATGGCCAATTCTTCGTTTCGCTGATTGATGTATATATTAGATAACCCTCTATAAGCATTCATAATTACATACGCGTTAGTATCTTGTTTGGCTTGTTCTGAGGCCTGGAGGTAGTATTCTGCGGCCTCCACAAACTGAGATTTGGAACTGCTAATAAAGCCATCCATAAAGGTATTCATGGCCAAACCGGGATTATGATTCTGCGCTTTGTTAATGGTTTTAGAAAGCTCGTTATAATATTGAGATGAGTCTATTTTACTAATTTCAAGGAAACTTAAGGACAACTCAGCGTATAGCTTGGTTTTCCATAGGTCTTCATTTAAACCTTCAGCCATTGTAATGGCTTGTTTTGTAACGGCAATAGAACTATCTGGGAGATGGTATTTTAAATATTGAATTTGTTCCCATGCCTGTTCTAAAGATGGTTCATTTGTTTGGGCAAGGCTTACATTGGTTAGGCAGCAAACAATAATTACCGGAAAAGCAAACCTAAACCTCATACTACAGTTGTATATTGGCTTTAAAGCTCCTGCCTACGGGAAGTTCAACATCTGTTACGGTTTTAATAGCCGAACTACCAATCCGTTTTATGGCGCTTTTAGCTACCGCGTAACTTCGGTGTATTCGTATAAAATCAGAAAAACAATCTTGTTTAAGCATGGTACCTAAATTACATAAAACACAATGCTTCTTTTTATTAGTAACAACCAAGGTATAATCTTTTAGTGCTTCAAGAAATAATATATCCTTTAAAGGCACTTTTACTTGGTCATGGCCTTCTTTGATAACAATACATTCTCCTTCTACTTTTGAATCGTATAGGGCTGCTTTTTCACGAATTTCAAAATAAGATTTTATTCTCGAAATAGTTTGATTAAATCGTTCTTTATCAAACGGCTTCACTAAATAATCTAAGGCATTTAATGTAAAACCGTCAAGAGCAAATTCAGGATGAGAGGTTATGAAGATGCAGGCCGGAATTTCAAGTAATTTTTTTCTTAATTCGATACCGCTTTCGCCGTTGAGATCTATGTCAAGAAATAAAATGTCTACTGTTTCATTTTGTAAAAAAGCTTCAACTTGTTTAGATGAAGAGAAAAAACCCGCACATGTTAATAAAGGGTTGTCTTTAAGATGACTGTATACCGAGAGTTGATCAATTTCATTATCATCAACAATAATATAGCGATAAGGTTTTCTCATCATGTTACTCGTCTATTTACACTGTTGTTGGTATATTAAAAACCATATGCTAACATTTTTTTTTGAAATTTGAATACGTCAACAATCGAACGTACATGATGACTTTTCAATAAAGTTTTAATCAAAAACATATAAATATACTAATAAAATTAAAATTCTGCTTCATATTTATGACCATACCTGCTATTTTTTTAAAATCACTAATCAACTTAATATGAATTCTAGAACCAACACTTTATCAACCTATTACAAAACAGTTGCTTTTGTTACGTGTTTACTTGCGGGAATCGTTAGCATTTTCGCTTTGGTATACTGGTTTATTTCCCATGTAATGTCATTACATCAAAGTATTGTTAATCAATATTACACAACATTGTATTAATCATTATGAAAAAGCTATCTATCCTTTTTTCCCTCATGGCATCAGCAAGCCTTTGCTTTGCTCAAACACCACTTCCCATCATCGACATGCATTTTCATGCAGCCAATTTTGATGATAATGGTCCGCCACCTAATGGCATCAGCAGATTAAACACCGGCTACCCTGTTTATGAGGCCGACAAGCCCTGGATAGCCACATTCGCTAATTGGATGGCCAATCCACAAGGCGAGAATCCCATCATGGCACCTACCTCCAACAAAGAACTGCTCGATCAAAACATGGAGATACTAAAACGCAGAAATATCTATGCGGTAAGTAGTGGTCCGAATGAAGAAGCGTTTAAAGTAGCAGGTAAAGAAAGAATCTACAGTTCTTGGCAACTGACTTCAAATATCGACCAATGGCCAAGCCCTGAGGAAGTTCACAAAGTACTTGAAACCGGTAAATATAAAGTTTTTGGTGAAGTCACCTTGCAATATGCCGGCATTTCGCCCAATGACCCGCGTTTCGCGCCTTACTTGGTCATTCTGGAAGAATTTGATATTCCGCTGGGCATTCATATCGGTACAGGCCCTCCGGGAGTATCTTATTTTCCGGGTATGGGTCAGCACTTAGCCCGCATGCACAGTGCTTTTGAAATTGAAGAAGTGGCGCTACGCCATCCCAAATTGCGCATCAACCTGATGCATGCCGGCTGGCCCTTGGCCGATCACCTGATTGCTGTGCTCTACAACCATCCGCAGGTGTATGCCGATGTGGGTATTATCTGCTATTCGCTTCCTCGCGAGGCCTTTCATGATTACCTCAAACGCATCGTGCAGGCAGGTTTTCACCGCAGAAACCTATTTGGCTTCGACCAAATGAACTGGCCCGACGCTATTGAAGAAGGTATTAAAGCTATAGAAACAGCTGATTTCCTGACTGAGGCTCAGAAGAGAGATATTTTGTATAACAATGCTGCAAGATTTCTGCGATTGAGTCAGAAGGAGATTGATAAGCATCATGGGAAATAACATGAGAAAGGTAAATCTGTTTATTTCCGTTACAGCATTACTGATTTTTGTAACGCTGATTAATTCCTGCAAGCCCAAAACCGACCCTGCAGCTTTCTACATGCCGGGCGAATTCGAACCCCATGAAGCCGTGTGGTTTGGTACCTGGTATATGAGTAATTGGGCGAGTGATTACAAACGAGTAATGACCGATGTGATGAAAGCCATAGATGGTCATGTGGCCATTAAAATGGCTGCACCATCCGATAGCATTTTGTCTATTGCAAAGAAGCAACTAGACAGCCTTGGGGTAGATACAACCCGAATCTGGTTTTATGTCATGCCCGGTGAGGCCCACTGGATCAGGGATCATGGTGCTGCATTCGTGGTAAACAGGCAAGGAGAATTAGGTGCTGTGGATTTTGAGTGGAATGCATATGGCTCACTGGATTGGCAAGTTTTACGAGACTCAACACTTTTAGATAGCCTGGATATATATAAAGAAAAAACAAGAACTGGAAATAGAGCGAAAGTGGATAGCCTGATGGCTGTTGCTACAGAAGCCAATTGGATAAAAAGCAATCTTACCATTGAAGGAGGCGCTA
>NZ_DAISXK010000033.1:0-30482 GCF_036825875.1 Paucihalobacter sp.
TTTATAGAACTTACTCCAAAGAATTATTCTAAAATTTGGGCAATTTAATTTTAAGTAAAAATCATAGCCTTAATATACCCCTTTCTCTCTGCAACATTTGTTACTTTTGAAGTCAATTTTTAATACCAATTTTGTAAATAATTTTTAATGGACGCAATTTTAAATCCTTGGCCTTGGTACGTTACTGGGCCATTATTAGCACTAGTGATGTTTTTTCTGTTGTACTTCGGACGCACCTTTGGCATGTCGTCAAATCTAAAAACGCTTTGCAGTATGGGTGGTGCGGGCAAGATTTCAGAGTTTTTTAAATTCGATTGGCGGAGTCAGCGTTGGAATTTAATGGTGGTGTTTGGTGCCATCATTGGTGGGTTTATAGCACACTTCTATTTGTCGAATCCTATAGACATTAATCTCAACCCAACTACTGTTTCTGATTTAGAAAATTATGGCTTTGAAAATGTAGGTAAATCTCTGTTGCCTGCTGAACTATATGATTGGAACCGAGTTTTAAGCCTTAAGGGAGTCACTATTTTATTAATTGGTGGACTTCTAGTAGGTTTCGGAACGCGTTATGCTGGAGGTTGTACTTCGGGACATGCAATTACAGGACTGAGTAGTCTGCAGCTACCGTCGCTTATTGCGGTGATTGGTTTTTTTATTGGAGGTTTGATTATGATTCACTTACTGTTCCCTTTAATTTTCTAATATGAAATACTTAAAATTTTTATTGGTTGGAGTATTCTTCGGAATAGTGTTGGTTAAGTCTGAAGCAGTGTCATGGTATAGGATTTTTGAAATGTTCCAGTTTCAATCTTTTCATATGTATGGCATCATCGGTTCGGCCGTAATTACAGGTACTATTTTGGTTTTATTGTCTGAAAAGTTCCATTTAAAAACAACCGAAGGAAACCTACTCACGGTTCCGAAAAAAGACAAAGGCTTTGCAAGATATCTGATAGGCGGTAGTATTTTTGGTTTAGGTTGGGCGCTTTGTGGCGCATGTCCTGGACCGATGTATATTTTAGTCGGCACTGGAACTATGTCAATGCTCATCGTAATAGCCGCAGCCTTACTTGGTACTTTTTGTTATGGATTACTAAAAGATAAATTACCGCATTAATGGAATTCACTGAAATTTTAGGTTACATTGGTGCTTTAATCGTAGGACTTGTTTTAGGTCTGGTAGGTGGCGGTGGCTCTATTTTAACAGTGCCTATAATGGTATATATTTTAGGTTATAACCCAATAATTGCTACGGCCTACTCGCTTTTTGTCGTGGGATCATCTTCGTTGGTAGGTTCCTTTCAAAAGTATAGAAAAGGATTAGCAGATGTCAAAATTGGACTGGTATTTTCATTTCCGTCATTTTTAGCAGTTTATTTTTCGAGAAGATACCTTGTGCCCAACTTACCTGAGGTATTTTTAAATGTCGGTAGTTATACACTTACTAAGGAAATGGCCATTATGACCTTTTTTGCTTTGGTTATGCTACTTGCTTCTTACTCCATGATAAAAACCAAAAAGGAGATTGAAGAATTAAAATCTATTCAACAAGCCTATTACAAAACGTTTATACAAGGCTTAGTGATTGGAACAGTTACGGGCATAATTGGCGCTGGTGGTGGATTTCTATACGTGCCTGCGTTGGTGCTTTGGGCGAAACTTCCTATGAAAAAAGCAGTAGGTACCTCTCTAATTATTGTAACCATCAATTCATTAATTGGTTTTGGTGGAGATTTACAAACAATCAAGGTGGAGTGGCTATTTTTATTATCATTTTCGGCTATTACAATTGTAGGTATTTTAATTGGCGGTTTGCTTTCTAAATTCGTCAGTGGTAAAAAACTTAAAAAAGGATTTGGCTGGTTTACTTTGCTCATGGCTATATATATCTTATACAAAGAAACACAAGCCTAATGTGACTTTTGTTACAAAATAAATCTCCATTTTTTCGTACCTTCGTAATTATTGATTTCTTGTGAATAACGCACAGAAATTCTAAAAACTAATCATATGAACATAGAACAACTATATACGGGATGCCTAGCACAAGGCGCTTACTACATTGAATCTGAAGGCGAAGTAGCCATCATTGATCCACTGCGCGAAACCCAACAATATATCAATAAAGCAAAGGCCGAAAATTCTAAAATTAAGTACGTTTTTGAAACGCACTTTCATGCAGACTTTGTCTCGGGGCATATTGATTTAGCTAAAAAAACAGGCGCTACTATTGTGTTTGGTCCAAATGCTAAAACCGATTACGATATTCACGAAGCTAAAGACAACGAAATTTTTAAATTGGGAAAAATCACCATCAAAGTATTGCACACTCCAGGACATACTTTAGAATCTGCCACTTACCTATTAATTGATGAAAACGGAAAAGAGCACGCCATTTTTTCTGGCGACACTTTGTTTCTCGGAGATGTTGGACGTCCGGACTTGGCCATTAAATCCGATTTAACCAAAGAAGATTTAGCAGGGATGCTTTTTGACTCATTGCGTAATAAAATTATGACACTCGCCGATGATGTTATTGTATATCCGGCCCATGGTGCTGGCTCTGCTTGTGGTAAAAATTTAAGTAAAGAAACAGTGGGTATTTTAGGTGACCAAAAACGTACGAACTATGCCCTTAGAGCCGATATGACAAGGGGTGAATTTATAAAAGAAGTATTAGATGGTATTGCACCACCACCACAGTATTTCGCAAAAAATGCCATGATGAACAAATCAGGTTATAGCACTTTTGAAAGCGTCTTAGAGAAAGGAAATGTACCATTGTCTCCAGAAGAATTTGAAGCTCTTGCCAATCACGATTCAGCACTCGTTTTGGATGTGCGTCATCAGGATGATTTTGTTAAAGCACATATTCCCAATGCGATTTTTATTGGGCTAGATGGTCAATTTGCGCCTTGGGTTGGCGCTTTAATTACAGATATTAAACAACCTGTTCTTTTGGTAGTGCCAGAAGGTCGCTCTCAGGAAGCAGTTACAAGACTATCGCGTGTTGGTTACGACAATACCTTAGGTTATTTACACGGTGGTATCGAAGCATGGCAGAAAAGCGGAAGAGACACCGAAACCTTACAATCTATTCCTGCTAAAATACTTGAAAGTAAGATTGACGATGAGGGAACCAATATTTTAGACGTTCGTAAGG
This sequence comes from Paucihalobacter sp., assembly GCF_036825875.1. Taxonomy (NCBI): domain Bacteria; kingdom Pseudomonadati; phylum Bacteroidota; class Flavobacteriia; order Flavobacteriales; family Flavobacteriaceae; genus Paucihalobacter; species Paucihalobacter sp. The sequence continues at coordinate 3,167 of NZ_DAISXK010000033.1, forward strand.
ATGGAGAGTTTATATCATCGCATATTGAAAATGCGCAACATTTGTCATTAGATTTCATAAACGAAAATATGAATGAAATTGACAAAAACAAAACCTATCACATTCACTGTGCAGGCGGCTATCGCTCGGTTATTGCTGCTTCTATTTTAAAAGCAAGAGGATTTCGTAATTTAGTGAATGTGGAAGGCGGATTTGCGGCAATTAAAGAAACTAATATTCCCTTGACGGACTACGTTTGTCCTTCAACCTTATAAACATCGTACTAACTTAAATCGAAACAAATGAAAAAAAACATGGGAACGGCCGACAAATCCATTCGGGTTGCATTGGCCATCACAGTAGCAGCATTATACTACTTTGATGTAATTGAAGGCACTTTAGCCTACGTATTAATGGCATTTGCCATTGTATTTCTAATAACAAGTTTTATTAGCTTTTGCCCACTTTACACCTTACTGGGTGTTAATTCTTGTAAACGCACATAATTATGACAACACAATTAGCAACTATTACTATTCAAAATCTAAAATGCCATGGTTGCGCAAATACCATTGCAGCGCAGCTATCAAAATTAGAGGCTGTTTCGGATGTGAAAGTAGATAACGAAACCAATAGTGTAAGTTTTAATTATAATGACGAAACAGCATACAAAGCGGCTATCGACAAACTTTCTAGTTTAGGATATCCAGTAGCAGGTGAAAATAATGCATTTCACACAAAAGCAAAATCATTGGTGAGTTGTGCAATTGGAAGAATGAATACTTAGACTATTTCGGCACTTAAGCCAGCTTGTAATAATTTAGAACATCTTGGTTCTAAATCTTCGTACGGTCCGGTTTTAACCGTGCATTTTCCTTTGTAATGTACTATAATCGAACATTGCTCTGCTTGTTCCGGTGTGTGCTCACAGGCATAGATAAGTGTGTCAATTACATGATCAAAAGTGTTTACCTCATCATTGAATAACACAATTTCGTTTTGCTTTTCTACGACCTCATCTAACAGAAGTTCTTCTAATAATTTTTCTTTTGTACTCATCCTTTCAATTCTTTTGGTAATTTATTCAAAAAGTTGATGATTGAAGTTCATAGCATCTCACTTCCCTCATGTAAGGCTAATTTATGAATTTTAACGAAACCCAGGAGCCTCTTTCTATAATTTCATTCAATTTTAACATGTATTTTTTGCATTCTGCTTCTATTAGCGGAATGTCTTCCTTATAAAATCCGCTTAAAAACAAACGACCTCTAGGCCGTAAACACATCGCATAAGTTGAAATATCTTGAAGCAGAATGTTTCGGTTGATATTGGCAATAATTACATCGTATTTTGTTTTGCCAAGTAAAGTAGCATCACCTTCAAAAACGGAGATATTAGAACAATTATTACGTTCGGCATTTTCGAGACTATTCAAGTAACACCAATTATCGATATCGATGGCGTCAACTTTTTTAGCACCCAATTTTTCAGCTAAAATAGCAAGTACAGCAGTACCGCATCCCATATCTAAAACAACAGTTTCTTTTAAATTATTTTTTAAAAGATGTTGAATCATCATGTGGGTAGTTTCGTGATGTCCTGTTCCGAAACTCATTTTTGGCTCAATTATCAAATCGTACTTGGTGTTGGGAATTTCGTGGAAAGGTGCACGAACAGTACACAAATCGTCTACTACAATTGGGTGAAAATTGTTTTCCCATTCTTCATTCCAGTTTTGTTGTTCTATTTCTTCAAAAGTGTGGCTTATAGAAAAATCATCCGATTTTAGAATTTCGATTCCTTCTAAAATATCTTTGTGCCAATCGGATTTCTGTATGTATGCAGAAATTCCCGATTCGTTTTCAACAAAACTTTCAAAACCAGCATAACCCAGTTCTGCAATTAAAATATCTGATGCTGGTTGCAACGGTTCAATCAGGAATTCGTAACCTATGTAGTTCATTGTCTAAATTTATTTGCAAATTTAAACATCGTTATTTTGTAAAGTTTAGTTTTACTAACTAATAATTTCGGTTTGAAAAAATAATTATATTTCTAGCCTTTGTTATTGAGTTCCTATTGTCAAATTAGCTATCTAATAGGAATTAAGGTCACATTTAATAAAATTTAAGTTATAAAATAAAAGCAGCTTATTGCTTTACAATTTTTTGAGACCATCTACCTTGATTAGTGGTTAAGTAAACTAAATAGGCACCAGTGCTTAAATGACTTAAATCAACCTTCTCATTCGGCGTAGGTACATCAAGTATGATTTGTCCAGTTAGGTCGATAATCTTAAAATCTAAAACTGTTGCCCCACAGGTGTCTAAAAACAGGTAATCTTGAACAGGATTAGGGTACAATTTTAACTGTTGTTTGGACAGCTCTGAAATTGATAAAGTAGATAACATTTCCGAGGTAGCATACAAACTCCAAACCCCATCTGAGTTTAATACTCGAACATAAAGATAATGGTCACCATCTGGTAAATCTTCTGGCACCAGAATCTCCAAGTCTTCATCTAAATTTTCAACGGCATCTAAATTGATTGGCGTTGCATTTCCAAAACCAGGGTCGATATCAAAAAAGTATTCAGCAGCCGTGATGAGTGCTGTGTTTTTAGGATAAACATACAATAGCTTCCTATTATAAAGACTCCACGTGCCGTCAATATTTAAAACTCGTACAAATAAATTATGAATACCTTCATCTAATACTTCTGCTATGGTAAAATTTTCATCACTCATTTCACCAGACATGGCTAACACAGTACCATTTCCCAAACCTGGATCGGTGTCAAAAAAATATTCTGCTCTGCTTATACTTGCAGTATTGGTTTCGTTTGGGTAACGGTAAAATACTTTTGGATTGTATAAACTCCAGGTTCCATCTGTATTGGTAACTCTCACAAATAATTTATGCACGCCTATTGGTAAACCTTCAGTAGGTATAATAAAATTTTGATCAATGAATTCTCCTGAAAAGGACAAATTAATGCCGTTTCCAAAACCTGGATCCGTATTGAAAAAATACTCTGCCGAGGCGATATTGGCACTGTTTGAAGGACCAATGTAAAAGACCTCAGTACCATAAATGCTCCAGGTTCCATCTTGCTTTTGGACACGGATATTCAACTTGTGAATACCATTAGAAAGTCCTGTCGTTGGTATATCAAAATTCTGATTTAATTCTTCACCATTAACAGATAAAGCGACTCCATTTCCAAAACCCGGATCGGTATCAAAAAAATATTCAGCGGCGGTAATTTGTGAATTCACTTCATAAAACACAGCTATGGCTAATAAGCATAAAATAAACCTTTTCATAGTATTGCCTTCTAGTTGTTAATATTGGCATTGGCCTTGATATTGATGTTTAGAGGCTCACCAGCACTAAGAATATTATTGTAAATCACGAAATCTACCAGATAAGGTAATTCTGTTGGATAGCCTCTTAAGCTGAATGGGAAGTTGCCATTAAAAACTCCTAAATTTTTACCATCAGTGCCTGCATTTTCTGCCAAAGAACCAGCTTGAATGCGGAAATCATTGGATATTGAATTGAGTGGTTGATTTTGGTTGAACGCTTCAAATTGTGGGTCTGTATTATCCAAATTATTAGCGCCTGTTAACTCATTAAAAGTTGTGCTATAACTAAACGTTAAATTATTTTGAAAGTTGAGTGACGAATTAGAACCGAGATTCATATTGGTCACATTAGTACCTCTAAACAAAAAGATGTTATTACTAATTAATGCACCATTGCAAGCATTAAATACACCAATTGATTGGTTTGAATCTCCATTTTGTCGGGTTAATAGAATATTATTACTAAAAATGGTAGATGCGTTAAATCGGCTTAAGGTGGACCAGGTTGATGAAGTGTTTTGTTGATCAATAAGGTTGTGTGTAATAATCCAATTTTGTGAATTGTAAGTATCTATTGAATTGAAATTTGGATTTCTAAAATAGTTTCCAGAAACAACGGTGTTATTGGCTCTTGTTGTAAGTATATTACCTAATATAAGGCCAATCCTATTATTTGTAATAATGACGTTGTGATTGTTAAAGGTTTGATTGTCTAAATAAACACGTTCAATGTTCAATCCCGAAATTTTTGAGTTAGAGGCATCAGCAAACCTAAACAAAATGTCACCAACGTTTGCTCGTAAACCACTATTTAGTTCCGAATTATGTCCTATACCAAAAATGTTAAGTGTTTTTGTCATTTGAATATTTCCATAAGAGTTTGGCGAGGGTTGAATATAGATAATGTCACCAGGCGAGGCATCATTAATTGCCGCTTGCACATTGTTATATGCCGCTCCAGAGCCTTGGTTATTATCTACGGTGAAAACCGTTTGCGATTGTAGTGCCATTGTGATAAGGAGCCCAATTGATAGAAATACTGTTTTCATAATTTTTCATTTTAATAGTTGATTATAGTAACTCACAGTGCAAGTTAAATCCAGTTCATGAAAAAAAATTAAGGGCATTCCATGAATTCTAAAAATTCAGGGAATACCCTTAAGAAAAAATATAGACAACAACCTTAAGCAACCAATAGTAAAATATGCTTGGAAGTAAACTTAAAAATTTCAATCATAAATTAAAAACTCACTCTGCTACCCCAACTCGAGTTCCAAATTTTAGTAATTTCTATTTTATGCATCAGGTGGAAATTAGCCTCCAAACTATAATAGTTTATAAAACAGTAAAAAACCTGTCTTAAAGAATTATGATGTAATTCTTATTATTTCTAAACTATTAATATTAAGTCATCTAAATTATTTGCCTTTTACAGGATAATATGTTTTTTAATCTATTCATTACATTATATTTGACGTTAAACCTTACAAGTGAAACTATTTGTTAAAGTTATTGTTAGCATCCTTTTTATTTGCTTAGTAGGATTTTTTGCATTAATTTCTTATAATTATACTCAAAGACCCGATTATAAATCGAGCGAAAAAACTGTTCATATTGTTAAATACAATAATAAATTCACTCTTATAAGAAATGGACAGCCTTTTGAAATAAAAGGTGCTGCGGGAGATTCAAACATTAAAATGATTTCTGAAATTGGGGGCAACACATTAAGAGTTTACGATACCGTAAACATAAAAAACATATTAAATGAAGCCCACGATTCCAATTTAGCGGTTATATTAGATATTCCGCTTCCTCGATACGATAAAGATTATTTTAATTACGAGGACGAAAACTATCAAAAAAACTTAAAAAAAAGTATACAAGACTTAGTCAATAGACATAAGAATCATCCTGCATTGTTAATGTGGAATTTAGGTAATGAGGTAGACTTTCCATTTTCAATTTTGGGCAATGGCTTTACAAACACCTACAATGACCTTGTAAATCTTATTCATGAATCAGACCCTAACCACCCAATAAGCACAACGATAACAGGAAGAAGATCTAATATTTTTTCTCTTTTTTTCTTTTCTCCTAAACTAGACATTTACGGATTTAATACTTTTGGTGCACTTTACGAATTAGATGACAGATTTTCAACATTGGGACCAATCAATGGTAAATTCCCATTTTACTTAAGTGAATGGGGCAGCAACGGACCTTGGGAAAATGGAACTACAAGTTGGGGTGTCCCGATTGAACCATTTAGTTCTGAGAAAGCAAAACAAATAGAACAGAATTACAAACTTGTAGAAGGATATAATAAAACCAACTGCGTCGGTTCCTTAATTTTTTATTGGGGAAATAAGCAAGAATCTACACACACCTGGTTTAGTTTGTTTGATGAAAATGATTTAAAATCACATCAAATAGAAACCCTACTCAACTTATGGAATGTCAGCACAACTAACCCAAAACGATTTCATATTAATCATATTAAAATAAACAACCAGGCCATTGTAGACAGCTTAATATTAAATCGGGGCGACACTGCTAAAGCTCAAATTAACCTAAGTTATCACGGTGATAGTTTGAAACGTCATGATTTAACTTATAAATGGGAATTGTACCCAGAAGCTTGGCAATACCAATTTTCAGATAATCAAGTAAAACCGAAGAAAGTTGCAGGCTATATTGTTGAAGATTTAAAAGATCAAATTATTTTTAAAACACCCAAAAAAGAAGGACCCTACAGACTCTTCGTTACTATTTATGACACTGATAATTATTTTGCAACAGCTAATTTACCCTTTTATATTCTGGAGAAATTGTGAGTTATACCGTACCCATAAAAGCACCAACTAAAAAAGAAATCTTAACCATAAGGATTCTCATCATCTTTGGTATTTTAAGTTTTATCAACTTTTTCTACTGGTTTTTCAGCAAAGATTTAATTGATAATAAATGGTTATATAGTATGCTTTTGGTGTCTATCTCATTTGATAGTTTAAGAGTACTTTACATTTGGTATCATTACTGGGCTATGAGTATACCAAAACCTCCTAAATTAATATCTCGGCCCACAGTAGATGTCCTTACTACCTATTTCCCTGGGGAACCTCAAGAAATGGTAACAAAAACCTTGTTGGCCATTAAAAATTTAAATTACCCAAATACGGCATATTTATGTGATGAAGCCAACGAACCATCCCTTAAAAACTTTTGTCTACAACACGGAATTAAACATGTTACACGCAACAATCGTATTAATGCCAAAGCCGGCAACATCAACAACGCTCTTAAAATAGCTTCCGGTGAAGTTTGTGTAATTTTAGATCCCGATCATATTCCTTCAGAAGATTTTCTGGATGTGGTCCTACCCTATTTTGAAGATGAAAGTGTGGGCTTTGTACAAACGGTTCAAACATATTACAACTACAAATCTTCACTCGTTGCCAGAGGTGCAGCCGAGCAAACTTACCATTTCTATGGTCCAGTTATGATGACTATGAATACCTACGGTACCGTAAACGCCATAGGAGCTAATTGCGCTTTTAGAAGAAAAGCTTTACATAGCATTGGCGGGCACGCTTCAGGACTCTCTGAAGATCTGCATACTGCCATGCAACTACATGCTAAAAAATGGAAATCGGTTTATGTGCCTCAGGTACTCACTTCAGGGTTGGCTCCCGACACTTTGGGTGCATATTATAAACAACAACTTAAATGGTCTAGAGGTACTTTCGAATTGCTATTCACAGTGTATCCTAAACTGTTTAAATACTTTACAATCCGACAAAAAATTCATTACGGTATTATACCACTACATTACTTATCGGGGTTTATCATTTTAACTAATTTATTAATTCCTATCATTTCTCTTTTATGTGCCACCACACCCTGGAAAGGCAATATTGTAAATTTCACCTTCCTGTTTTTACCCGTCATTTTAAGTATCCTCACCATACGCATGTATGTCCAAAAATGGGTGATGCAGAAAAGTGAATCTGGCATTCATTTAACCGGTGGTATATTATTTATTACAACTTGGTGGTTTTTTATACTAGGTTGTGTTTATACTATTTTAAGAAAAAAAATACCTTATATACCAACACCAAAAGACGGATTAGATAAGGCAAGTTTTAAATTATTATTTCCAAATATATTATTAGCTGGGATTTCAGTATTTGCGGTAATATACGGACTCAACAAGGACCTCACACCTTTTTCAATAATCATGTCGTGTTTTGCGCTATTAAATACTTACTTCTTGCTTTACACGCTTTGGTTTCACAATGAAAACATAATTAAACAAAAATTTCCTAAATCCGATTTAAAAAGTATCAGAAGAATATTGGCACCAAAAAAACACCAATTTTATGAATTCTGGAGAAGATTTGCCTTGCATATTCTGGTGGTTTTTGTAGCGATTTTTGCGATTTCACAATACAAAATAGACCGCAGTAATTTCGAAGGCTTAAGTACCGCACCGTATAGGATTCATTCATTAAAAGGTTTTGGCATTTTTTATCCTTCTGAAGATAATGGTATTACAAATATTGAAAGTGTTAATCAGTTAGAAACCGAGTTTTTCACCAAGTTTAATATCATTTCACTTTATGTGCCATGGATTGACATTGAAAATTCAAACTACCCAAAAATCGAAATTGAAGCGATTTACAAACGCAATGCTATTGCTATGATTACTTGGGAGCCATGGATACCAGAAGCCATTGGAAATCCAGAGAATTTACACATATTTGAATTGATCTCTTTAGGAGCCTTTGACGCGTATATATCTAATATGGCCACGGAACTCAAAAATCTTGAAGCACCAGTGTTATTGAGATTTGCCCACGAATTTGACAATCCATTTTATCCTTGGTTTGTAAATGATTCTGAAGGGTTTCAAAACTTAAGTATTGCGTGGCAGCATATTCACAACATTTTTCAACAAGAAGAAGCTTATAATGTGCAATGGATTTGGAACCCCTGGAGAGCAGAAAATGTTATTGAATCTTTTCCCGGAACTAATTTTGTAGATAAGATTGGATTGAATGTTTTAAATTATTCTCAACTCAATCATAACAAACAAGATGTCTCTTTTTTAGAGTTGTATGAACCTTTCAAAGAAGAATTTTCCAAACTACCTGCCTTGCCTGTTATTATTACAGAATTAGGAAGTTTAGGACAAACAAATCAACAGCGATTAGACTGGAACAAGGAAGCTTTTAACAGCATCGCACAATATCCTGAAATTGAGTCGGCAGTGCTATTTTACAGTGATTTAGACAAAAATTTGCCTTTAAATACAAGCAGTGAAACTACCCAAATTTTAGATTGGACCTTTCAATTAGATCCGATAAAAACAGAATTAGATCATAGAAATCCCAAAGAATACAAAACACTTGCCGATACTTCACATAAAGTCGTTGCGAACAATACTAGATCATTAATGGGAATTAATTACAAAAAAGGAGGAAACTGGAATCAAAGCTACTATACATTAAATAGGAAAACTTTGATTGAAGATTTCAATGTAATGAAAGAAATTGGCATTAATACCATTCGATTTTCGAACAACAAGGCGTATAATTACAATGTTTTAAAGTTATCAAAAGAAACTGGTTTGCAACTTTCTTTCGGTTTTGAAATTCCAAAAAATATCAATTGGATTGAAGACGACATTAAAAAGCAAAAACTTAGCAATCTCATTTTAAAATCAGTAAAAAAACTTCAAAACCAACCGCACATTGTTAGTTGGCATTTTGAAACCGATATTCTAGCTCAATTAAATTATCAGCATAATAGAATTGAAGTTACTAAACAGCAATTCGCCTACTTAAACTGGCTGGAGATTTTTTTGAAAGACCTAAAAGCATCTGGTGACACAAAACCATTCATTCTGGATATTGAAGTTTCTCCTCAGTTTCATAATCATTTACACTTAATTCAAAGTAAAATCTCAAATATTGATGTTTTGGGATTAATTGTGGTTGATGATAGTTACTTGGGAGGCGCGCTTGATCAACTTGATATGCGTAGTTTAAAATATCAAGTGTCTCAAATTAACACCTCTTCTTTGGCTCTTTATAAGGTTAATCAAATAAACGTTCCCTATTTTATTACCAACTGGCAAGACGACCGAGAATTTAACCGACTAACTTTTGATGGATTATTGGATTTTGAGGGCAAGCCCAAAACTGATTTTTATGAATTAAAAAGCATCATTAGTCAAGACACAACCACGATAATACTACCAGAAATTAAAATAATAAAACCTGCTAAACTATTGTTTTCCGGTCAGCGCTATTCCTACGAAGCAATGATATTAGCTGAAGATTCTAATTGGGTTTACGGAGAAACACATAAAGATTTATTATTTGAATGGTCCTTAATAAAATGCAACGAATCGGGCGATTTTTTGAGTATCAAAAAACTTGATAATAGCCCAAACCTCAAAATTACAATTCCTGAAGACTGGAATCATTACCTTCTCAAATTGCAAATTAGCAACAAAGAAATGTGTAGATATACCATTACAACTCTAAATACACCATTAAATCAACCAAACTAATAAGTTGGTAATTAAAAAGCATTCACAATAGCGTAAAAATCCGCTGCTTTCAAAGACGCACCACCAATAAGTCCACCATCAACATCAGGTTTTGAGAAAATTTCTTTAGCATTATCGGGCTTTACACTTCCGCCATATAGGATAGAGACACTTTCGGCTAAATCGTGACCGTATTTATCAGCTAAGGTTTTACGTATAAATGCGTGCATATCTTGAGCTTGTTCGGGACTTGCTGTTTCGCCGGTGCCAATGGCCCAAACTGGTTCGTAAGCTAAAATGATGTTTTGAAACGCGTTGGCATCTAGGTGAAATAATGCGTTTTTAATCTGACTTTCTACAACATGTTCGTGTTTATTAGATTTGCGGTCTGCAAGCTCTTCACCAAAACAAAAAATACTACGTATGCCGTTTTTTAAAGCGGCATCAACCTTTTTTGCTAACAATTCATCTGTTTCATTAAAATAAGCGCGCCTTTCACTGTGACCTAAAATAACGGTTTGAACACCAATACTTTTTAGCATTGCTGCACTTACTTCGCCAGTGTAAGCACCCGAATCAGCGAAGTGCATATTTTGTGCAATGACTTCAATATCGTGGTCTCTTGTGGCTTCCAAGGCATGCCATAAATTAGTAAAAGTTGGCGCTATCATCACCTCAGCATTGGAGGTTTTGGTTTGTTTTTTTAAATCTGAAATGAGGGTTTCAGTTTGGGATAATTCGTTGTTCATTTTCCAGTTTCCGGCGACAATGTTTTTTCTCATAATATGGTATAATTTAAAATATCTATTCAATCATTATTCAAGTTTCACCTTTGGATCTAACCAAACGTAAACAATATCAACAAAGATATTGATGACTATAAAGATAAGTGCAATTATTAAAACAGCACCCATAATTACCGGTAAATCTAAAGTGTTTAAGGCGTTTACTATTTCCTTTCCAAGACCATTCCAACCAAAAATATACTCTACAAAAACTGCTCCTGCAAGCATGGAAGCAAACCATCCAGAAATAGCCGTTACAACTGGGTTTAAAGCATTTTTAACGGCGTGTTTTCTTATAATTTGAAACTCGCTTAACCCTTTGGCGCGTGCGGTACGAATGTAGTCTTGGTTAAGTACTTCTAATAATGAATTTCGCATTAATTGAATAACCACAGCCAAGGGTCGGATGCCTAAAACTATAGCGGGTAGAATTAAATTTTTCCATTGAATCTGCATGGCTTCGCCATAATCGTCTAGTTCGTACAAACTTCCTGTCATTTCTAAATTAGTGTACTTATGCCATACAAATCCAAATAACCAAGCAAATAAAATAGCACTGAAAAATGATGGTACACTCATACCTAAAGTACTTATCACTTGGATAGCTTTATCTAACCATCGGTCTTTGTAAAGCGCCGAAATTATGCCTAAAAAAATTCCTATTACTATTGCGATAAAAATAGCAGAAGTAGCCAACACAAAGGTATTTGGCAAGGTTTCGGCAATTACCTGAGTTACTTTTTTGCCTTGCTTGGTAAAGGATTCCCGTAAATACGGAAATTTTAACGCTGTTGTTGTACTACCTATACTCAACAACTGGATAGCATTATATTTTCCAACTTCTAAATAGGTATAATCATCGGTGTTTTTAGAATGAAATGATATTGGTGATAAATCATTCAAATAATATAAATATTGGGTGCCGAGCGGCTTATCAAATCCGTATTTCTGCTTCACAATTGCTAGCTGATTGCTGTCTTCGTTTTGCCCAAGCATCATTTGGGCTGGATCGCCTGGCAATACATTAAATAAGAAGAATATTACAGTTACCACACCTAATAAGGTGAGTAAGGCATACAGTAGTTTATTTAAAACGTAGTTTAGCAGTCGTTTCTATTTAAAGGTAATATCGAATATATCGTTCCAATGTACTTTTTGCTGAATGGTGCCATTGTGTATTTTTAAAATCCCAGGATTGGAGCGGACGATTGTTTTTAAAGCAGTTTCGTCGCAAAAATAAAAGTCGAGATTAACACCGTGATTCTTATTAATCGCCTCTTGTTGTGCTACACCTGATGCTGTGATTCCTATAACTTTGTAACCCGATTTTTCTGCACTGTTTACAAATGACTTTAATTTTGAGAGTCCTTCTGTTTCGGTTTTCATTAAATTATACATCACAATCATAATAAGTTTGGGCTCGGACATTAAATCTTCGGTATAATCTTCGCCATCTTGTTCCATTGAAAAATCATGAATTGGTGGCTCGTAACCTTCCTTTACAACCTTAGTATCTACTTTTACATAATCGCCTTCAACACTTGGGTAACTTCCATTGGTAACATATTGTTGCTCATTACCATTTACCATAAAGGTCCAAGTGTATTCAATTTCTGCTTTTGGCGCATCGTCGGGAACAATCATATTTTCAATTATATTGGCACCAACTTTATAGGGACGAAAATCCAAGGCTGGCAAATGCATGAGAACGTAATAAGCAAAACTCAAACAGGCAACGAAACTAAGCAAGGACACGACGGTCAACCCTAGTGGTTTTAAAATAGGTTTTATGTATTTGATGCCTTTAAGAAGGATAATAATAAATACCAAGAGCACTACATCCTTAGTAAACGATTCCCATGGTGTTAATTTAATGGCATCACCGAAACATCCACAATCTGTAACTTTATTAAAATAAGCTGAATAAAATGTTAGAAACGTAAAAAACAGGATCATTGCGAACAAGCTCCAAACAGTGAATTTAGGTTTGTAACCAATAAGAAGGAATACGCCAAGAATGACTTCAAAAATCACTACAAAAATTGAAATAGCCAGCGCATAAGGTTCAAAAAATGGCAAATTAAGCACGGCAGAACTAAAATATTCTTCTAATTTAAATGAAAATCCAACCGGATCATTCAGTTTGATAAAACCTGAAATGATAAATAAAACGCCGACAAAAATTCTGCTAATGGCTACTAAATACTTCATAAATTTCAATTTTAAAATTCCGGATACTTTAAATTAAATTTCAATGTTAAAACATTGAAGCATTAACTGTTATTTCCTTGGTTAAGATGAATTAATGCAAAAACCGCATAATTTATCATATCTTGATAATTGGCATCAATTCCTTCACTAACTAAGGTTTTACCTTTATTATTTTCGATTTGCTTCACGCGCAATAATTTTTGTAATATCAGGTCGGTTAAAGAACTCACGCGCATATCGCGCCAGGCTTCTCCGTAGTCGTGATTTTTGTTCAGCATTAAAGTTTTGGTTTCGTCAAGATGCTTATCGTACAGTTTCAGGGCGTCATCCAGATTTAAATCGGGCTGATCGGCAATACCCATTTCAATTTGAATTAGTGCCATAATGCTATAATTGATGATGCCTATGAATTCACTTTGTTCTCCTTCAGCAACCTTACTTATGCCGTTTTGTTGTAAACTTCTAATGCGCTGTGCTTTGATAAAAATTTGATCGGTAAGTGATGGCAATCGCAATATGCGCCAAGCACTACCATAATCTTTCATCTTTTTTTCAAACAGCGAACGGCAACTAATAATAACATCGTCATACTGTTGTGAGGTTTGTTGCATGCGAAACGTTTATTTTTGCGTAAATTTCGCATAAATTAGTTGAAAGTTCAAAGATTTAGATGATTATTGAGTATTAAAATTAATAATTAATTCCAAAGTATAAGCTTCATTTTATATCTTAAGACTTGTGTTTTGTAGCTTTCTCTTTTTTAAATTTTAAATTTTTCAAACTTGAATATCAACTGTAACGGGCAACTTATCGATTTAACTACACCCAAAATTATGGGTGTACTTAATTTAACGCCAGACTCATTTTACGATGGTGGAAAATATAAAGACACAGCTTCCATCTTGAAAACCGTGGCTACTATGCTGGAACAAGGTGCGACGTTTATTGATGTTGGAGGCTACAGCTCGAAGCCTGGAGCCGATTTTGTTTCGGAATTTGAAGAACTAAATCGTGTGATTGGTGTTGTGAAACTTTTGATTGAAGAATTTCCAAATTGTCTAATTTCCATAGACACATTCAGAAGTAAAGTAGCCGAAGCAGCGGTTAAGCAAGGCGCGGTTATGGTAAATGATATTTCGGCGGGAATTTTAGATGATAATATGATAGCCACCATCTCCAAGCTTAAAGTTCCATATATCATGATGCACATGCGTGGCACGCCACAAACCATGACACAGCTCACCGATTATGACCATTTAATCAAAGACATAATTGCCTATTTCGGTGAACGCTTGCAACTAACAAAATTACAAGGAATTGCGGACATTATTATAGATCCAGGTTTCGGTTTTGCCAAATCGATACAACAAAACTTTGAACTTCTCAGTCAGCTTGAATTGCTTCAAATAGTTGATAAACCAATATTAGTTGGGGTATCGAGAAAATCTATGATTTACAAAACGCTTCAAACATCACCAGAACATGCCTTAAATGGCACAACTGCATTAAATATGATTGCCTTAGAAAAAGGCGCCAATATTTTAAGAGTTCATGACGTTAAAGAAGCAATGGAATGTGTCACACTTTACAACCAATTACACAAACAATGAAAATCATCTTATATATAGCCTGTTTAATTATGATATTTGGATGCACCGACGTTGAAAAAACCATTTTACTTCCAAAAATTCAGGATGCTTTTGTAAACGAAATTACCGATGTATCGCCGGCATACATATTTTACGATATAACTAAAAAAGACAGTCTAGAGTTGAACAGAAATAATTTAATTAGTACTACTAATTGGCTTATAAATGTTGATAAACGACATAAGTTAAACAAAGCTATTCCGTCAATTGTGGTACTTCAAAACAAAAAACGAGATGCCAAAATGCACAAAAACGAATCCGCAAGAAATTATTTTACTTGCAACGATATAAGCAAGCAAACGCTTGGTTTTATTGATTTCACAGAGGTGTATTACAAATTTGAAGCTATGAACAGTTACATATCGAACTTGGGTATTAACGATTCGATTAATGAAAAAGTGGTGATTGAATTTAATCCAGAAAATGAAATCAATATTTATTATCCATCACAACATCAATTAAAATTTAAAGGTAACTTAAACGAGATTCTCGAAAAAGAAGTTTTTAAAAATGCCCAAAGTGACATGATTTATTTGGCCTTCAATGGGAATTTAAGCTTTCAAGAATACATCACTGCTAAAAGGAAAATTGAAGTTTTTTCCGAAAATAAAGTGACTATTGCAAATACGGAATACATTATCAATTAATTAAATTTTCTACATTTACAAAAAAGCCAGCCATTGGATACATTTAAAGCTTGGGATTTTGGAGTAATTGATTTTTTAGATGTCATCTTAGTTGCCATCTTACTCTATTATGTTTACCGACTTATCAAAGGCACCGTCGCCATCAATATTTTTATCGGAATTATCATTCTCTATTTCGTTTGGAAACTCACAGAGTTTTTAAATATGGAATTGCTCAATACCATTTTTGGAGGCTTTATGAAGGTAGGAATTATTGCCTTAATTGTCGTATTTCAACCAGAAATCAGAAAATTTTTACTAATGGTAGGCTCCACCAATATTGCTGGAAAAGGAAAATTTCTCAGCAATTTAAAATTTGTCAAGAATGAAACTCTCAATGAAACAAATGTTGAAGAATTGGTGAAGGCTTGCAGTAAAATGGGTAGCTCTCGAACCGGTGCATTGATAGTGCTCGAACGCAATAACAATTTAGATTTTTTATTGGCTACGGGTGATGAAACCAATATAAATGTATCGCAAGCCATTATTGAAAGTATCTTTTTTAAAAACAGTCCGCTACACGACGGCGCCATCATTATTGCAAACAAAGTGGTTAAGGCTACACGTGTAATTCTTCCGGTTAACATGGAAAAAAACATACCGGAGCATTTTGGCCTTAGACATCGCGCGGCAATTGGCATCACTGAAAAAACCGATGCCTTGGCATTGGTAGTTAGTGAAGAATCCGGACAAATTTCATATATTCGAAATGGTGAATTTTCAATTTTTAAAGACACCGCGGAATTGATTCAAAAAATTAAAGCAGATTTAACTTAATGCATTGCAAAAATTGCCATACAGAATTACATCCTAACGCAGATTTCTGTTATAACTGCGGCGCAAAAGTGATAAGAAATAGGCTCACTCTAAAGAATTTGATGATTCATTTAGGGGAGACTTTTTTTAATTATGATAATAAATTATTAAGAACATTCATTGACCTATTTAAAAAACCTGAAGCAGTTATTGGTTCTTATGTTGATGGTGTACGAATGCGTTATGTAAATCCATTAAACTTCTTTGGAGTATCATTAACCCTTAGTGGTTTATCTACCCTTATCATTCAAAAGTTTTATTTAGAATATTTAGATTATTCCCAAATATTCAACCTTGAAATGTATAGCAATGAAGCTGCACAATTCCTGGAAAATTCTGCAAATATTGCATTAGAATTTGGTTCCTTAATACTTTCGGCAATGATTCCTTTTATGGCAATTATATCAATTATTGTCTTTTACAATAAACGCTATAATTTCACAGAACATCTTATAATATACCTTTACAGTATGTCTGCCATTACAATTCTATCAGTTTTTGTTGGACAAATGCTACTTTTCAGTGTGCCGGAATACTATGTGAATTGTATATATTATGTTTATTTGTTTATGTTTTTTTATTATGTGTACAGTTTACAGCGCGTTTTTGAACTCAATATCAAACAACTTATTTTAAAAACATTACTGTTTTTAATTCTGTTTTTTATTTTTTATCTCGGGTTTTCAATAATAGCTGCAATCTACATGCTCTCAACAGGAATTATTAACCTACAAGATTTTGCGCCGCCTTCGTAAATTGCACTTCGTATAAGTTTTTGTAATAACCGTTTTCCTTTTCAAGTAAGACTTGATGCGTGCCTTGTTCAACAATTTCACCTGCATCCATCACTAATATTTTATCGGCTTTTTGTATAGTAGCCAATCGGTGTGCTATCACGATAGAAGTTCTGCCTTTGGTAATTTTTTCGGTAGCCTTTTGAATTAATTGCTCTGAATAGGCATCTACGGATGAGGTTGCTTCGTCTAAAACAAGGATACTTGGGTTGGTAACGTAGGCTCTTAAAAACGAAATGAGCTGCTTTTGACCTGATGATAACATCACCCCACGCTCCTTTACATTATATTGATAGCCATTAGGTAGGCTCATAATAAACTCATGTATACCAATATCTTTTGCCGCTTGAATTACTTCTTCTTCCGTAATCGCATCATTTTTTAGGGTGATATTATTCATAATAGTGTCAGCAAACAAAAATACATCCTGCAATACAACTGCTATCTGGCGTCTCAGCGACGATAAGGTATAGGTTTTTATATTGGTGCCATCTACTAGAATTTGGCCACCATCAATATCGTAAAAGCGGCTCAATAAGTTGATTACCGTTGATTTACCCGCACCAGTAGCACCAACAATAGCAATGGTTTGTCCCGAATTGGCCTCAAATGAAATGCCTTTTAAAACCTTTTCGTCTGAAACATAAGAGAATTCCACCTGTTTAAAAGTAATATCTCCTTTAAAATGCGGTGCTTGTTGGGTTCCTAGGTCATCAATTTGCGAAGAAGTATCTAAGACCTTAAACACGCGATCGGCCGCCACCATTCCCATTTGTAAAGTGTTGAATTTATTGGCAATTTGGTTGAGTGGTCTGTACATCATCGGAATAAACATGATAAATGCCATTAAATGTCCTAATGTTGCTGTTTCATTTAAAATTACTTGAAGTCCGCCAACCCAAATCACCGCGCCCATAGTGATAGATGATAAAAATTCAGCAATTGGAAAAAATATAGAATTATACCAAACTGTTTTAAGCCATCCTTTTTTGTGACGTTCGTTTATAACTTTGAAATTTTCGTATTCGGTAGCTTCTCTTGAAAACAGTTGTAGAATTTTCATTCCTGTAACGCGTTCTTGTACAAATGAGTTGAGGTTAGAGACCTCGGTGCGTACCTCTTCAAACGCGCGTTTCATGTATTTTTGAAAAATCTTTGTAGCATATAAAACAATTGGCAGTGTAATGAAAACAATCAAACTCAGCTTCCAATTCATATAAAACATAAAACCACCTACAATCAGCATTTTAAGTATATCACTAAAAATCATAAATAAGCCTTCGCCAAAAATATCGGCAATACGTTCCATATCGGTAACGGCTCTGGTGATTAAAACGCCAACGGATGAGTTGTTAAAATATTTCATTTTAAAACTCATCATATGCTCAAAAAGCTTTATTCTGATGTCTTTCACCACGGTTTGCCCAAGCCAAGAAGCGTAATAAATAAAGAAAAGATTACAAACTACTTCTAATACTAAAAGCGCAATCATAACCACAACTAATAGCACAAAGCCCGTGTATTGCTTTTCTGCAACTTGCTCATCAATAGCTATCTGCAACACATAAGGTCTAGCAGCGCCAAAAAGTGCTAAGCCAATTACTAGTGATAAGGACATTACAAATACAAGCTTATACGGCTTTACAAAATAAAGTAGGCGCTTAAAAAGCATGGTGTCAAATACACTATTTGAAGTATCTCGCATTGGTTAGAGCTTGAGTTTGATTTGTTCAGGATAATTGATATGTGTTAAATAAAGTCCGCAAGCTGGTGCCGAAAATCCAGCTTCACTCCTATCTTTTGAATTAATAATTTGATGCAATTGCTCTAAACTGGTTTTACCTAAGCCTATATTCATCATTGTTCCTACAATCGCTCTCACCATATTCCGTAAAAATCTATCAGCCGTTATGGTAAAAATTAAGAATCCATCTTCTGCGGTCCAATAGGCTTCAGAGATTTCGCAATAATACGTTTTTACATCGGTATGTGTTTTAGAAAAGCATTGAAAATCTTTATGGTTTAATAATAATTTAGAAGCTTTGTTCATGTTATCTATATTTAAGGCCAATGACATTTCATAGGCCAGACCATTGGCGAACGGATTTTTTTGTTGAGCAATTTTATAATGATACGTTCTGCTTATGGCGTCAAATCTAGCATGCGCATTGGCATTAACTTCATAAATATTATAAATTACAATATCGTCTGGTAAATATGAATTCAATTTAAAAACCAATGAAGTGATATCAAAAACTCCAACAGCATCAAAATGCGCCACCATTTGCAATGCATGTACACCTGCATCTGTGCGGCCGGCACCGACAATTGTAGTTGGATTTTGTAGCAAAACCGACAATGCCCGTTCAATAGTTTCTTGAACTGAAACAGCATTAGGCTGGTTTTGCCACCCGTGATATTTAGTGCCATTATAAGCTAAGTCTATAAAGTACCTCAAGTTTTAAGTGTAATTTTGAAAACAATGCACAAAGATAGATAGATTTGTGCAAGCTATTTTTTAAGAATTGTTAAATGACAAAAATATTACTTCTTTCGGATACGCACAGTTATATTGATGACATGGTGATTAAGCATATAAAGAATGCTGATGAAGTTTGGCATGCTGGTGATATTGGAGACTTAAAAGTTACTGAAGCCATTAAAAAATTAAAACCTTTAAGAGCTGTATACGGCAATATTGACGGTAGCGAAGCGAGATTAGAATTCCCCGAGACAATCCGATTTATGTGCGAAAATGTTGAAGTTTTAATTACTCATATTGGTGGCTATCCCGGCAGATACAATCCTAAAATTAGACCAGTACTACAATCGCAACCACCAAAACTGTTTATTTGTGGTCATTCACATATTTTAAAGGTAATGCCAGATAAAAAACTAAATTTATTACATATGAATCCTGGTGCAATCGGCATTTATGGATTCCATCAGGTGAGAACGATGTTGCGATTTACTATTGATGGCAGCAAAATTGATAATTTAGAAGTGATAGAGATTAAGCGGTAACCAAACAACAATTAATTTTGACATAGTAATTTTCTTTAGTTCAAACAAAAAAATCCGAAGCTTTCACTTCGGATTTTCTACGCACTAATACTACTAAGATATAAGGTTTATCGCAATCTCTCAACAGATTTTACGAGATCTTCATCCTTTTTAATAGCCTTATTAGCTAAGACAATAAAAACGATAGAAACCAAAGGAAGAACCATCCCAATACCTTTCTCAGAAACCGCCGTTTCTCCAGATAATGTTTGTGATTGATATACAATGAATCCTAGTAAAACAAAGTTTAATATGATATTTAGTCGTCCCAATACAAATTGAGATTTCCTGTCTTTAAATTTTAAAATTGCAACAATCGAAATTAATGCGGATACTAAAAACATTAACAACATCGTCATATTCTGCTGCGCAAACAACAATTCCCCAGATGCCGTCGTCCACATTGAAAACACAAAAATTAAAATACCTGAAACTACGGCAGCTAAGGCTAAATATAGTGTTTGAATGCGTTGTATCACTGAAATTACATTAATTTGGATAGCAAAATTAACAGATTATTTTGAATGAATAGCTTAATTTAAAATAAAATTGTATTATTGCATAAGTATTGTAGCGCATTTGATTAGCCCAGTATCATAATCTTCAATTTATTCAGATTTATTCAATTATTTTTTACTCAAAAATTTAGGTGTAAATCTTTATTATTTTATAATTAATATCATTCGCATATTCATGTTTGAAATTTCACAATTAAAAGAGAAAAAACTCTCCGAGTTACAAGAGATAGCTCAAAAACTTAAAGTTCCTAAATATAAAACTTTAAAAAAATTAGATCTAGTCTATCAAATATTAGACCTACAAGCAGCCAATCCAAAGGTTGTACAAGAAGAAATAAAGGAAGTTATTGCAACGGCAAAAACTGCTGAAACACCAGCGCCTAAAAAACCTGCGCCAAGACAAAAAAGAGAGCGTGTACAAAGACCTCCTAACAAACCTAAAGAGCAGCAAAAAATGGAGTTTACTGATAAAGCAGAAACACCGTCTGAAGCAAAGCCAAAACCTGAGCAAAATAAAACTCAAAAGCCAGCAGCGCCAAATAAACCAACTCGTCAAGAGCCATCGAATAACCAAGATAAAACTGACAAAGCTGATAACAGAAATAATAATCAGCAGCAATCAGAGAACAAACAGCAATCTAATCCCAATCAGAATAACAATTCTAAAAGAGATCAACCAAGACCGCAAAGACAAAAAGAAACAAACGGAAATCAAAATAACAATCCAGCTGAAAAGAATAACGGAAATAAAGACAGTAGAAACCGTTACCGTGAGCCAGATTATGAATTTGACGCTATTATAGAGAGCGAAGGTGTTTTAGATGTTATGCAGGACGGCTACGGCTTTTTACGTTCGTCGGACTATAATTATTTATCATCACCCGACGATATATATGTATCACAGTCGCAAATACGACTTTTCGGACTTAAAAAAGGTGACACAGTTCTCGGACATGTACGCCCACCAAAGGAAGGCGAGAAATACTTTCCTTTAATAAAGGTGAGTAAAATTAATGGCCTAGCACCCAATGTTGTTAGAGACCGTGTATCTTTTGAACATTTAACACCATTATTTCCAACTGAAAAATTCAATATAGCCGAAAAGCAAAGTACCATTTCAACAAGAATTATGGATTTGTTTGCGCCAATAGGAAAAGGACAAAGAGGTATGATTGTTTCCCAGCCAAAAACTGGTAAAACAATGCTTTTAAAGGATGTTGCAAATGCTATCGCAGCGAATCATCCAGAAGTTTACCAAATGATTTTGTTAATTGATGAGCGTCCAGAAGAAGTAACCGATATGCAGCGTCATGTTAGAGGAGAAGTTATTGCCTCTACATTTGACAAAGAAGCACACGAACACGTTAAAGTGGCTGATATTGTACTCGAAAAAGCAAAACGATTGGTAGAATGCGGTCATGATGTGGTAATCCTGTTAGATTCTATTACCAGACTTGCGCGCGCCTACAATACGGTGCAACCAGCTTCAGGTAAAATTTTAAGTGGTGGTGTTGACGCGAATGCGCTTCACAAACCAAAGCGCTTTTTTGGTGCAGCCCGGAATATTGAAAATGGCGGATCATTAACCATTATTGCCACGGCTTTAACCGAAACAGGTTCTAAAATGGATGAGGTAATTTTTGAGGAGTTTAAAGGAACCGGAAACATGGAACTTCAGTTGGATAGACGAATTTCGAACAGAAGAATATTCCCTGCGATTGATTTGGTGTCTTCAAGCACCAGACGCGATGATTTGTTATTAGATGATAATACTATTCAGCGTATGTGGATTATGAGAAAATACTTAGCTGATATGAATCCTGTTGAAGCTATGGAATTTGTTAATGACAGATTCAAACAGACAAGAAACAACGAAGAATTTTTGATATCAATGAACAGCTAAAATCACTATAGTTCTTACAAATTTAAATACCGCTCTCAATTGATTGCGGTATTTTTTTTTAGTTTATAACATAAAAAAAACCTTTCGAAATTGAAAGGCTTTATAATTTATTGTTACGTTGGTTACAGCGATGCAACATGTTTTGTTAGGCTAGATTTTAGGTTACCTGCCTTATTATCGTGGATAATATTTTTCTTAGCTAGTTTATCAATCATCGAAACAACATCTGGTAGAGCGGCGTTTGCCTCTTTGGCATCCGTCATTTCACGCAATTTTTTAATTGCGTTACGCGTTGTCTTGTGCTTGTACCTATTAACTACACGCTTCTTTTCGTTACTTCTAATTCTCTTTAAAGCTGACTTGTGATTTGCCATTTCTTTTTAATTTATTTTTTTGTTGTAGCCCGTAGGGGAATCGAACCCCTCTTACCAGGATGAAAACCTGGCGTCCTAACCGATAGACGAACGGGCCATTATTTAATTAATTCTAATGAACCTGCAATTCTTTAATGCGGATGCAAAAATACAACTATTTTTAAATGTTGCAACACCAAACTTATTTTTTTTGAAAAATTAATAAGCCTTCGCAAAAAGCACCTTATATTTTGAAGGTTTTCCACTAAAAACACAAACGCCTTCTTCATGCACAAAGTCACTAGGAATGCATCGGATAGTAGCTTTGGTTAATTCTTTTATACGCTGTTCCGTTTCAACCGTGCCATCCCAATAAGCAGCAATAAATCCTCCTTTATTTTCTAAAACTTCCTTGAAATTCTCAAAATCTTGAACCTCAGATATATGATTATCTCTGTAGGTTTTTGCTTTTTCGAATAATGAAACTTGAATATCAGCCAAGGAATTTTCAATCAGTTCGGAGATATTCTCTAAGGGAACAATCGATTTTGATAGATTATCTCGTCTTGCTACTTCAACCGTATTATTTGCTAAATCTTTTGGGCCGATGGCAATTCTTAAAGGTACACCTTGTAATTCATATTGGGCAAATTTAGCTCCAGGACGCATGGTATCGCGATTATCAAATTTACATGATATATTTAAGCGTTGTAAATCTTTTACTAAGGATTTTGCTACTTCTGAAATCGCTTCAAACTCTTCATCATTCTTATATATAGGAATAATAACTACCTGAATTGGCGCCAAATTTGGAGGCAATACTAAACCACTATCATCGCTATGCGTCATAATTAAGGCTCCGATTAATCTGGTTGAAACGCCCCATGAAGTTGCCCAAACGTAATCCTGTTTTCCTTCCTTATTTGTGAATTTTACATCAAATGCTTTTGCGAAATTTTGTCCTAAAAAATGAGAAGTTCCCGCTTGAAGTGCTTTTCCATCTTGCATTAGCGCTTCAATACAATAGGTTTCTATGGCTCCTGCAAAACGTTCACTCTCTGATTTCACACCCTTAATAACAGGTATAGCCATAAAATTTTGAACAAATTCGGCATATATATCGTTCATTTGAATGGTCTCCTCAAGGGCTTCCTGCTCTGTGGCATGTGCTGTATGTCCTTCTTGCCATAAAAACTCGGCGGTTCTAAGAAACAGACGTGTTCTCATTTCCCATCTCACCACATTAGCCCACTGATTTATTAAAATAGGTAAATCCCGATAGCTTTGAATCCAATTTTTGTAAGTACTCCAAATTATAGCTTCACTCGTTGGTCTTACTACCAATTCTTCCTCGAGTTTAGCTTCTGGATCTACTCGTAATTTCCCAGGTCTATCTGGATCATTTTGCAATCGGTAGTGCGTTACAACTGCGCATTCTTTTGCAAATCCTTCAGCATTTTTCTCTTCCGCCTCAAACAAACTTTTTGGCACAAAGAGCGGAAAGTAAGCATTCTGATGTCCTGTGGCTTTAAACATTCTATCCAACTCTGCTTGCATTTTCTCCCAAATTGCATAACCGTATGGTTTAATAACCATACATCCGCGAACTGCAGAGTTTTCAGCTAGATCAGCCTTAACAACAAGCTCATTGTACCATTTAGAATAATCCTCAGATCTACTTGTAAGATTTTTACCCATTTATCGTGTTTTGGCACAAATATTGTACTATGTTAAATAAAGAAATAGTTCAGCAAAACTAACTATTTTTGTAATGTTCAACAATTAAAATCTAATGTTATGCAATTTAAAACTAACATAAATAATAAATTACCATTTATTGTTGCACTAGGCTTGGCTTTTCTTTTAGCTTCTTGTGGTTCCTATCAATACGTAGGGTATAATAACGATGGTATTTATAGAGAAGTGCCTTCCACCCAAAGAATTTATGCTGAAACTGAGAATGTAGCGGTAGTTAATAGTGAAACAGGTTACTATAAAAATTACTTTCAGGAGCGTTCACGAGAGGTAGAAGCTGTGACTGGTAGTGATACTTTTACAGATGCTGATAGCTACCGAAGTGATTACACCGAAGTGCAAGACTCTATTGCTTACCGAACTGGTTACAGTGGTTGGGGTCAAACAAATGATGTGGTTAATATAAACATATATGACAATGGCTGGAACAACTTTGGCGGCTGGAATGCTTGGGCTTGGGATCCATTTTGGGGTCCAGGTTTTAATCGTTGGGGCTACGGAGGTTTTGGCTGGGGCTGGAATAACTGGGGTTGGAACAACTGGGGATGGCAACCATGGGGTTGGAACGCTGGTTGGGGCTACGGCGGTTTTGGCCTTGGATTTGGAGGTTACTATGGTCTCGGAGGGTTCGGTTATGGAGCCTATCATCCTTATGGTCGCGGCGTAGCCTTCGCAGGAAGTCGTCGCGGTGATGCTTTTTTAAGCAATGGCTATGGAAGAAATTCCAATCTAAATAGAAGCACTCAAAATGTAGGAAGAAGATCAGGCAATTCAATAAGACCAAATTCTGAACTAAGAAGAACGGTTGAGCGTAATAATGCTAGACGTACTGATAATAGCCGTCTGTCTACAAGAAATTCAATTAACACAAGAAATAATAGATACAATCCAAATACACGAGTGAATCCAAATTCAAGAATAAACACTCGTAATAGCACAAATACTCGCGTCAATACAAGAACTAATACACCAACAAGATCATCAACTACTCGTAGTTCTTCCCCATCTAGATCAAGTGGTGGAACCATGAGTTCAGGTGGAAGCCGTGGCAGCTCTGGCGGCGGTGGTGGTAGAAGCTCTGGCGGCGGTGGCGGAAGACGTGGCGGTTGATAATTAAAAACACTTTCGATAACCCAAATCATAAAATGCCCATACTCATTTAAATATTTTAATTAATAATATTTGGTATGGGCATTTATATTACAAATTTGAACATTAAATTTTAAAATTAAAAAAGATGAAAAGGAAACTATTTTCGACAATAGCTGTAGTAGTGTGTGCTATGTCATACGGTCAAGATGTGTCTGATGCTCTAAGATATTCTATGGATAATATTCAAGGAACCGCAAGGTTTAGAGCCATGGGCGGAGCCTTCGGTGCTTTAGGTGGCGATATGTCTGCATTGAGTTTAAATCCCGCTGGATCAGCTGTATTTGCTTCGAGTCATGCATCATTTACACTATCGGTTCTAAACACTAGCAACGACACGCAATTTTTTAACGGATTGACCAACTCAACGGATTCTAAATTTGACATCAACCAAGGTGGTGCAGTTTTTGTCTTTCAAAATTCAAATCCCAACTCTAATTGGAAAAAATTTACATTAGGATTCGCTTATGATAAAACAGCCGATTTTAATAATAACTGGATTTCCTCTGGTACTAATAACCGTTCTGTAGATAATTATTTTTTAAGTTTTGCTGATGGGAAAAGATTGGATGAAATTTCAACGTTACCTGGTGAATCTTTCACTGATGCCTATTCAGATATCGGCAGTATTTACGGATTTGGACACCAACAAGCATTTTTAGGATTTGAATCATTTATAATTGATCCTTTGGCAGATTCTGATGATAATACTCAATATGTTTCGAATATCGCTCCAGGAAGTTTTAACCAACAAAATGCCTTAAATTCGAGAGGTTACAATGGTAAGTTTAGTTTTAATTTTGCAACGCAGTATAAAGATCAACTTTATCTAGGAGCGAATCTTAATACACATTTTATAAATTACGAACGCACCACATTCTTTACTGAAACAAATAATAATGCTGGGTCATTAGTTAACACAGTGAATTTTGAAAACAATTTATTTACAACGGGTGCTGGTTTCTCATTTCAATTAGGCACTATATTAAAGTTATCGGATGGAATGAGATTAGGTTTTTCGTACGACTCTCCCACTTGGTTTAGAATTAATGAAGAAACAAGTCAATTTATTAGAACTGTTAGAAATGAGGAAGGAAGTAATCTTGCCCTTACAATTGACCCGAGAATTATTAATATTTATCCGGAATACAGATTAAAAACACCTGGTAGAATAACAGCAAGTTTAGCCTATGTAATAGGTTTACAAGGTTTAATTAGTTTAGATTACAGTAGAAAGGATTATGGAAATACTGAATTCAGACCAATTTCTGATTCATTCTTCAGAATTCAAAATGAATTAATTAGTCGTAACTTAACTGTTGCAAATACCTTAAGATTAGGTGGTGAGTATAGAATTAAACAGGTAAGTCTGCGCGGGGGTTACCGTTTTGAAGAAAGCCCTTATGCTGATAAGACTGCTATGAGTGATTTAAATGCTGTTTCCTTTGGACTTGGTTATAACTTTGGTAATCTAAAGTTAGACTTAGCTTATGAATATGTGACTAGAGAATTCGGTGAGCAACTATTTAATGTTGGATTAACTGATAGAGCACTTATCGACGCTACTAATAATAATATATTTTTAACAATGTCATTTGAGCTTTAACTAGATTATATGGTTAAAATAAAAAAGGAGCTGTTTAGTTAAACAGCTCCTTTTTTTTACTTGCTTAAATATTTTATCTTTTCAAAGTAAAGTGTGCTTTAAACTCTTTTTGCTCACCTGTT
>NZ_DAISXK010000034.1:0-29427 GCF_036825875.1 Paucihalobacter sp.
TTGCTGCGTTCCCGCCCTGGAGGATTCAGCAGGAGCTGGTTGTGTAGGACTTGCCAGCGCAAAGATACAATCTTTTAATAGTTTTGCAATCATTTTCTAAACTGAATTTAATTAAATAACTTGCCTAAAAATTAATTAATAACCATGACCATACCTAAGTTTTTAATAGTCATATTAATAAGTGTTGTCCTATCTGCCTGCGACGATAGCAACACAAAAAACTCGCCAAACTTTAGCATAGAAACCAATGCTAATAACAATACTTTTAAGTTGGGTGATGTTTTAGAATTAAAAATAAATAATCTTAAAAATAAAGAAATCAGTGGGGTTCAATACGAATTTCTTGGGCAAACTATCGATACCAATTTTAAATTGAGCGGTGTTAAATTGGGTATTCATAAACTTACTGCCAAAATAAACTTTGAAGGAAAGCAAGAGACAGTTTCAAAACAAATAACCATTTTAAATAATGAAGCACCAAAACTTTTAACCTTTGAAATCATCAACACCTATCCGCACGATATTACATCTTACACCCAAGGATTAGAGTTTTATCAAGACACATTATACGAAAGCACTGGACAATATACGGAATCGAAACTGAGAAAACTAGATTACAAATCTGGAACAGTCTTAAAAGAATTAAAATTAGAAGACCGCTACTTCGCTGAAGGGTTAACCATTTTAAACGATAAAATTTATCAATTAACTTGGAGAGAAAACACCGGATTTGTTTACGATATTAACTCTTTTAAAGTGCTTAATACTTTCAAATACAACCAAAGCAAAGAAGGTTGGGGATTGTGTAACGATGGTACCATTCTTTACAAATCAGATGGAACCGACAAAATATTCACCTTAAAAGCCGAAACTCAAGCTGAACTAGACCATATACAAGTATTTACAGACAAAGGAAAAATAGGAGCCTTAAACGAATTAGAATGGATTGATGGTAAAATTTACGCCAATATTTACCAACGGAATGGCGTGGTGATTATCAATCCTGAGAACGGTGCGACTGAAGCTGTTATAGATTTTTCTTCTCTAAAAGAAAAAGTAACCCAACACAGCGGTTTAGACGTTTTAAACGGCATTGCTTATAATCCAGAAACCAACAGCATTTTTGTTACTGGCAAACGCTGGGATAAATTGTTTGAAGTGCGCATTATAGAAAAATAAATGCAAATCTACGCTCAAAATAAAACCGTAACCAAGGATGATTTAGACCAACTTAACCATGTCAATAATGTGGTATATGTACAATGGGTACAGGATATTGCCGAAGCACATTGGCAACAAAAAGCCTCAGCTAAAATATTAAGCGACTATTTCTGGGTGTTGCTCAACCATCATATAGCCTATAAAAGTCCTGCATTTCTTAACGACAATATCACCATTAACACCTATATCACCAAATCGGAAGGCGTTACTTCTACTCGTATTGTAGAAATATATCATAAGTATAGCAAAAAACTTATTGTAAAATCAGAGACCAATTGGTGTTTAATATCGGTTGAAACCAACAAACCAACCCGAATCACTGAAGCGATTACAGATTTATTTCAATAATCGCGGTTTGTTAAACTTTTTTAAATTGTGTTTTACAGCATGATTTATGTGTTTTATTTACACCTTTGAAACATTCAAACTAAAAAATGTCAAAATTTCATCTTCTACTCATATTGGTTGTTATCCCATTTTTAACAATGGCACAGCGAATTTCAGGCACCGTTTACGATGCTGATGAATCACTGGCCTCAGTTCAAATTATTAACCGAACCCAAAATGTTGTGGTATTTACCGATGTGAATGGGAACTTTCTCATTCCGGCCAGATTAAATGATAGCATTTCGTTTACGTCCCGATTTCATCATCAATATAAAATGAAAGTTGAGCCTGTACATTTTAACGAAGCATTTGTGGTTGAACTAAAGAAAATCACAAATGAATTGGATGAAGTTTATCTCGAAAATTTACCTGATAACAATTCCTTTGAACAGGAAACCTTCAATTCTAAATTTGCCGAACAGTTTGGAAATGATCGCAAAAACAATCCAGGAAAATACGGAAGTGCCGCTAGTGGTAATATGGATTTTATTGCCATTGCTTCAATGATTGCGGGTTTATTCAAAAGTAAAAAGGCTAAGCCTAAGGTTTTAATTCCATTAAATGCCAAACGTCTCGATTCGTTGTTTGCTAAAGATCGGTTTTTTAATGAAGCCTTAATTCTTAAAGATTTAAAAATTGAAAAGGAACTACATGGACTGTTTTTTGAATTCTGCGAAACCAAGCAAATCGATTCCAAATTACTCGACGCAAGTCAGCAATTAACACTGCTATCCGAACTTATGGAAGCCAGTGAGGAATTTAAAACTTTAATTGCCAACGCACGTAAAGAAGATTGATTTTTCAGTGCAAGCTTAAATTACCTGCTTTACAATAAATCTTAACTTCAAAAGTTATATTTTTGGCTCGTTTAGTTAATCAACTTTCATGAAACACATTTTTTATATTATTCTAGGTGCTTTTTTTATCATTTTTTGGAGTTCTTGTCGAGAAGATTTTAGTTTTTCTCCAAGTTCAGGTAGCTTAGAATTTTCTAAAGACACCATTTATTTAGACACGGTTTTTACCAATATCGGGAGTAGCACCTATAACCTAAAAGTTTACAATCGCAGCGATAACGATATTGTAATTCCTCTTATTCAACTATCGCAAGGTGAAAATTCATTTTACAGAATGAATATTGACGGTAGTACAGGTAATTCAGGAACTTTACAAGGTAAGCGTTTTGAAGATGTAGAACTACTGGCTAAAGACAGCATGTTTATTTTTATTGAAACTACTATAAATATTCAAACCTTATCCGCTCAAGACACGCAGTTTTTATACACTGATGCTATTTTGTTCGATTCTGGCAACAACCAACAAAAAGTGGAATTGGTAACCTTGGTAAAAGATGCCGTGTTTATTTATCCGCAACGTTTTCAAGATGGTTTTATTGAAACCTTAACTTTTGATGTTGACGGCGATGGTATTCCTGATGAAACCAATTTACAAGGTCGATTTCTAAACGATGACGAACTGACCTTTACCAACGAAAAACCTTATGTTATTTACGGATATGCTGGTGTAGATGCAGGCAAAACACTCACGATGCAACCCGGAACACGTGTGCATTTTCATGCAGATTCTGGTATTTTAGTAACTGCCTATGCTTCTCTTAATATTAATGGCGCTCTGAGTACGAATCCAGATGATTTAGAAAATGAAGTGATATTAGAAGGCGACCGACTTGAACCATTATTTGAAAATATTCCCGGACAATGGGGAACGATTTGGTTATTTAATGGCAGTGATAATAATACCATAAATTACGTGACCATCAAAAATGCAGCGGTAGGTATCTTATGCGAAGGCAATCAAGAGAGTCCGACTGGTAAATTAAATATTAGTAATTCAAAAATATACAACTCCAGCAATTTTGGCATTTTGGGTAGAGCGACTTCTATCAATGGTGAAAATGTAGTGATTAATAATTCGGGGCAATCTTCATTTGCGGGAACCTTTGGTGGCAAGTATAACTTTACGCACAGTACACTCGCCAATTATTGGAATACAAGTTTTAGACAGTTTCCTTCGGTACTGCTAAATAATTTTTTAGTTGATGCTGATAATACAATCGTTACCAATAATCTGGAAGAAGCGAATTTTAATAATTGTATTATCTATGGAAATGACAATATCGAGTTTCTATTAGAAAACGAAGGCAATAGTGAATTCAACTTTAAGTTTACCAATTGCTTGTTACGATTTAATAATAACAATTTAGCAAATTCGGGTAATTATATGTTTTCCGATGCCGACTTATATGAAAACAGTGTTTTCAACGGTATGCCAGACTTTAGGTTACCATTTGAAAACGACTTAATAATTGGCGCAGATTCTGAAGCCATTAACCTTGGCAATAGTACTTTTGCAAGCCAAGTTCCGAACGATATCTTGGGTGTAAATAGAACAGCTAACCCAGACACTGGCGCTTATCAACACATTATATTTGAAGATTAAGCAAATTTAAGATACGAACAAAGGCTTTTCGCTCATCATGTCATTGACTTTATGAGCGATGGCTTCTAATTTTTCTTCGCTTGTGTGATTAATAATCGCTTCGTCTATATAGGTCACGATGGTTTCCATATCGGCTTCTTTTAAACCTCTCGTGGTAACAGCTGCGGTTCCGATTCTTATACCTGAGGTAACAAATGGACTTTTATCATCAAACGGCACCATGTTTTTATTCACTGTAATATCGGCCTTGCCAAGAGCGGCTTCTGCTTCTTTACCCGTAATATTTTTATTGCGTAAATCAATCAACATCATATGGTTGTCTGTGCCACCAGAAATAATGTGATAACCACGTTTAACAAAGGCTTGAGCCATGGCATTCGCATTTTGCTTTACTTGTAAAATATAGTGCATAAATTCATCACTTAAGGCTTCACCAAAGGCAATTGCTTTTGCTGCAATGATATGTTCTAATGGTCCGCCCTGGTTTCCTGGGAACACTCCAGAATCAAATAAGGAAGACATCATTTTTAGGCTACCATTTTTAAGTGTTTGTCCGAAGGGATTTTCAAAATCCTGACCCATTAAAATCATGCCACCTCGCGGACCACGTAAGGTTTTATGCGTTGTTGTTGTCACCACGTGACAATGCGGAAGCGGATCGTTTAACACGCCTTTAGCTATCAATCCTGAAGGATGTGAGATATCTGCCAGCAATAAAGCGCCAACATTATCGGCTATTGCTCTAAATTTTTCAAAATCAATATCACGTGAATAAGCTGATGCACCAGCAATAATAAGTTTTGGTTGTTCCTTTTGTGCAATATCACTAATCACATCGTAATTTAAAACGCCTGAATCTTTTTCGACACCATAAAAAGAAGGTGTGTACAATTTACCAGAAAAGTTTACAGGTGAGCCATGAGTTAAATGCCCACCATGCGATAGATCGAATCCTAATATTTTATCTCCAGGATTTAATATGGCATGAAAAACCGCGGTGTTAGCCTGACTTCCAGAATGTGGCTGCACATTAGCCCAAACCGCACCAAACAACGTTTTTGCACGGCCTATAGCCACTTGTTCTACTTCATCTACAACTTCACAACCGCCGTAATAACGCTTTCCAGGGTAACCTTCGGCGTATTTGTTGGTTAAAACTGAACCTGCGGCCTCGAGTACTTGTTCACTTACAAAATTCTCTGAAGCAATAAGTTCTAATCCATTAAGTTGTCTTTCTTTTTCGGCTTGAATAAGTTCAAAAATTTGATGGTCGCGTTGCATTTTTTTGTGTGAATTTAAATTTTTAGCAAAAATAACGATTACCATTCGCTAAATACCACAAAAAACATATATTTGAATGATATTTATTAAACAATTAATCAACAATTCAGCATGTCACAATCCGCAAATAATCCGAACAGAAGCTCATGGTTACACGTTACCAAAACCTCCGACTTTCCTATTCAAAATATTCCTTTCGGTGTATTTTTAACTAGGGAGGACATTATTACTATAGGAAGTAGAATTGGAGATACCGCTATAGACCTTGGAGCCTTACACCAATTGGGCTATTTTGAAGGTATTCCGTTAACCGATGATATCTTTCTTCAGGATTCTTTAAACGATTTTATTGCCGATGGAAGAAAAACCTGGCGAGCGGTGAGAAATAGAATTGCTGAGATTTTTGATAGTAACAACCCAACTTTACGCGATAATAAGAAACACAAGGAAATTGTGCTGTTTCGTTTGGATGAAATAGAAATGCAAATGCCAGTGCATGTTGGCGATTACACGGATTTTTACAGCAGTATAGAGCATGCCACCAACGTTGGTAAAATGTTTAGAGATCGAGAAAATGCCCTCTTGCCGAACTGGCTTCATATTCCAGTGGGCTATCATGGTAGAAGTTCTTCTATTATACCTTCGGGGATTCCAATTCATAGACCAAAAGGACAAACCTTACCTGATGGTAGTGATACGCCAGTGTTTGGTCCGTCGCAATTAATAGATTTTGAATTAGAAATGGCCTTTATCACAACGGCGGCCAATGATTTGGGAGAACCGATTCCTATTGAAGAAGCAGAAGAATATATATTCGGATTGGTGCTTTTTAACGATTGGAGCGCAAGAGACATCCAGAAATGGGAATACGTACCACTCGGACCGTTTCTATCTAAAAGCTTTGCCTCGGCAGTTTCGCCTTGGATTGTTACCTTAGATGCTTTAGAACCTTTTAGAGTCGCTGGTCCAAAGCCCATCAAACCACAACTACCCTATCTACAATATAAAGGCAAAAAGAGTTTTGACATTAATTTAGAAGTTGCCATTAAACCTAAAGGTGCTAAAGAAACTGTAGTAAGCCGTTCCAATTTTAAACATATGTATTGGAATATGTCTCAGCAATTAGCGCATCACACCGTTAATGGTTGTCCTGTTAACTCAGGCGATATGATGGGAAGCGGCACGATTTCGGGTGCCACCGAAGATTCTTATGGCTCTATGCTAGAACTTACATGGCGCGGTGAAAAGCCGATCAAAATGAAAGATGGCAGCGAGCGTAAATTCATCAATGATTTTGATACGGTGATTATGCGTGGCTATTGTGAAAACGACGATGTTCGTATTGGTTTTGGAAATGTTTCTAACCAGTTATTACCGGTATTTGTTCCTAAAAAAGGTAAATAGACACAAAAAGACACAGATGTCACGAATTTTCACAGATTAAAAGTAGATACAAACAAATAGTTAAATGCATCCGTGAATATTCGTGTAATCCTAGTCAAAAAAATCTTCAAGTTAATAATCGATAAATAGATTTTAACTAAGCATAAAACCTTTTATATTTTCTATAAGCAAAAAATCCTAACACGGCTACAATAGCACAACTCACACCGATAAATTTATAGCTTAATATTTGGTCTCCACTGGCATAAGAATGCAGTCCTGCCAAATAGAAGTTCACCCCAAAATAGGTCATGATGATACTGGCGAAGGCCACAATTGACATCAAACTAAAAAACCATCGACCTCTTAAACCAGGTACCAAGCGCATGTGAATTACAAAGGCATACACCATAATACTAATCAAAGCCCACGTTTCCTTTGGATCCCAACCCCAGTAGCGCCCCCAACTTTCGTTGGCCCACATACCGCCGAGGAAATTTCCAATGGTTAGCATTACCAATCCCACCGTAAGTGCTAATTCGTTAATGATTACCAATTCTTTGATATTGATATCCATTTTCACCTTGTTCTTGGCATTGGTGAAAATCATTAAAAGCAAGGTGACCACCCCTAAAACCATTCCTATAGTAAACGGTCCATAACTTCCTACAATTACTGCCACGTGAATCATTAGCCAATAACTGTCTAAAACAGGCTGAAGATTGGCTATGGCTGGATCCATCCAATTCCAATGGGCAATCATTAAAATCATAGCTGTAACAAAAGCTGTGGAAGCAATGGTTAAATCACTTTTTCGTCCAAAAGCCAGTCCCATAGCCATGGTAGCCCAAGCCACATAAATCATTGATTCGTATGCATCACTCCAGGGTGCATGCCCCGAAATGTACCAGCGTGCTATTAATCCGAAGGTGTGTAATAAAAACAAGGCAAAAATCACTACTTTAAAAAAGATAACCATTCGGTCAATCCACAAGCTTTTGGATTTAAATATTTGCACCATTAACACAATAAACATCAAAACGCCGGCATACATATACCAGCTAAAGAGTTGTTTGAAGATGTCATATTTATTATAAAGCACTTCGGCCTTTATTTTATCTTCACTTAACATCACCTCACTACCATAGGTTTGTTGTAGCTTGGTAATACCATTCAGAATACCTTCTGCTTGAGCGAAATTTCCAGATTGTTTGGCATTGTTAAGTGAGTACAGGTAGGTAGAAATACCATTATTTATAAAATTAGCATACATCGAATCTGCGATACGCTCACGTAAATTTTGCTCTCTAAATTCGGTTGGTGACACCCAAGTGTTGTTTTCGTCTTCGGGAATTGGAAAGAACTTCATGGCTCTGCCATCGAGCGTGTTATACAATAAGTTAACACGTTGATCGGTTTCTTTAAATTCCTTTTGAAAACCATTGGGCACTTGCGCTTTGTAGGCCTCTTCTAGATAAGGAGCTAACTTGTAGGAACCATTTGGCGTAAAAAAGTCTACCAGCGAAGCATACTTTTGAGCTTGAGGAATACCTATCAAACTTCGTATGGAATCTCCCTTTTTGGGTTTTATATAAATAATAGGAACGTTGTACCACAAAAGCGGACTTTCCTGCATAGACAACAATAACTGATTGGCGTTAAAGTCTTCGTATTGATCGCTTTTGCTCAGTTTTCTGACCAATTCAGAAGCATAAGTATCAACTGGCATCATTCTGCCGCTAAAATCCTGCACAACCAAATTTCCAAACTTTAGGGCGTGATCCCGTGGTGCAATATTAGCTGCTAACACAGAGTCTATTTGCGCTTTACTAGGCATTATTGAGGCGCCATGGTCGTGGCCATCACCTTCAAAATGTTCTTGTGAAAATCCAGTGAGTGCAAAACACAACAAAAACACTGTTATTATTTTTTCTTTCTTCTTCCGGACCTTTGTAAGCGTTTTAGCCAATTCACCAAATCTGGATTTTTTATCAAATAAAATGGCTATCATTCCGAAGTAGAGTAAAAAATAACCAACATAAGTAAGCCACGTTCCCCAATAGTCATGATTAACCGACAGAATGGTTCCCTTTTCGTCGGGATCAAAACTAGCTTGGAAAAACCTGTAACCTCCGTGGTCTAATATATTATTCATATAAATTCGATAATCGTAGGGATCAGTATTGGGGTCAATTACAGTTACTTTACTTTCGTAGGATGAATAACTTTTTTCAGTACCTGGATAACGTTCCGCTATAAAGTCGTTTAATTTTATTTGAAATGGTAATTCCAGTACTTTCGGACCGTATTTCACAGCGACTTTTAAACCGCCAACTTCTTCTTGTTGGAAGGGGTTATTAATAAACTGACCTCCTAAAATATTCATTTGTTTCGTCTCGCCATTAGAACTGACGTTTAAAACAATTCCGTCTTCATCACCTTTTAAAATTTGTGGTTTTTTAACCACTTCAAACACACCTTTTACAATAGGCTTCGGGAATACCATTTGCAGATTACCAATCACGTATCTGGAACGCAAAGCTAAGGGTTGAATACTGTCTTTCAACAGCGTCCCTTGAGTTCCAGTTGCCATAGTCATATATTCACCTTCAAAAGGCGATTCGATAAACAATTGGCCATCTTTTTCGGTGATATTTATGGCACCTTTTTTAGGATTGTTCAATGTAAATGGCATATTGTGCAATAACTGCTCTGTGCCATCTTTTAAAAAGTGATTGTGTGGTTTTCCATCGGTGGCCTCTACCATCTTTAAATAGGCATCACCGTTATCGTTTGGCACTACATCTAATTCTGCGCCTTTAATATATTTTTCCAGTGAAATATTAACTTCTTGCTGGTCGTAAGTAATGGTATGATCAAATTCGTTATCGAGACGGTATGAAAAGTCTACTTCAAAATCCTTGGCATAGCGTTGTGCTACGCCATTTATTTTATAATCACCATCTACGTAAACCGTGACATAGGTTTTTTGCGATAAAAAATTTTGCTCAGTTTCACCTTCTCGAATTGCCATCATACCTTCAAAACCAATATAGCGCGTAACAAAGGCACCTACCAAAATTAAAATAAAAGCAAGATGAAGGATCAATGTAGACCACTTGGGTCGTTTATAAAGTCGGAATCTAAAAATATTACCAACAAAATTGATAACAAAAAACATCATAATAGCCTCAAACCACCAAGTGTTATAAATCATTTGTCTTGTGAACGCTGTAGGCGAGGTTTCTTCGCCAGCATCTAAAAACGTACCAACGGCCATAGCCACAGCAAATACAATAAATAAAACGGCGGTAAGTCTGGTAGAAAATAGGAATTGAGCGATTTTTTTTTGCATAGCAAAGAGGCAGTTGAATTGACTGCAAATTTAAGGCTTTTAGTTTGTTTTTTTAGTACTCTAATTTGAATAAAGATGTTAAAAAGCTATTAATGCTTTTCTTTTTTTTAAAACAATACTTGGTTATTTTAGCCAAATGATTTCAGTAGTACTTTTAGGAGCAGGTAATGTTGGCACACATTTGTACCGAGCGTTTCAAGAATCAAGTGATGTGACAGTGTTACAATGGTACAACCGCAGCATAGAGCGTATTAGTTCATTTCAAAATGAAGTAGCCATTACCGACGACCTCAACGCACTGGTTGAAGCCGATATCTATATGATTGCCGTACGCGATGGGCATATTGCAACCGTTGCAAAGGCCTTACCGTTTAAAGACCGACTCATCGCACATACCTCGGGTAGCTTACATTTTAGATTTTTAGGCTTGAATAACCGGCGAGCCGTATTTTATCCATTACAAACTTTTACCGCTTCACGAGATATTGATTTTAGTCAAGTACCTATTTGTATTGAATCTACCAATAAAAAAGACATTGAAACGCTTATCAATTTAAGCAATGCTTTAGGCTGTAAACATTATTTAATCGATTCCGAACAGCGCTTAATTATCCATCTTTCAGCTGTTTTTGTGAACAACTTCACCAATCAACTTTACCGCATTGCCCATGAACTAAGCGATGCTAAAAATGTAGAGTTTGAAATGCTAAAACCACTCATTATGGAAACTGCTTTAAAAGTTCAGGACATGTCGCCATATTTAGCCCAAACTGGTCCAGCCAAACGCGGCGATAAAAACACGATTAAACGCCACTTAAATCTATTAGAAAACCCGAAGCACAAAGCCATATACCAATTATTAACCGAGGCTATAAAACAAACCCATGGAAACAAAAAGTTATAAAGAATATTTGCATGACATTACCACTTTTATTTTTGACGTGGATGGCGTACTAACCGATGGCACCATTACCATTACTACCGAGGGAGAAATGTTGCGCACCATGCATACCAAAGATGGGTATGCTATTAAAACAGCATTAAACGCAGGTTTTAAGGTGTGTATAATTTCTGGAGGTACCAATGAAGGTGTGCGCGTTAGATTGCGAGCTTTAGGAGTAACCGATATCTATTTAGGCGCTCATCACAAAGTGGAACAATTAGACGAATATATGGATATCTATAATATTAAACGTGAACAAGCATTATATATGGGCGATGATATTCCCGATTTTCATGTGATGCAAATGGTAGGCCTGGCCTGTTGTCCGCAAGACGCTGTTCCTGAAATAAAGGCCATTTCACATTACATCTCTCACAAAGAAGGTGGCAAAGGCTGCGTGCGTGATATTATTGAACAGGTGCTTAAAGTTCAAGGTAAATGGCAAGAAAACTTTAATGCCCAATACGATTAATAGTTAGTGTCTTGGGTAGATCGAAACGCCGACATAGCACAGGATTTGGATATATAGGTTTTGGAAATAACCAAAGTGTTTTTAACCGAAGATCAAAAACACCCTTTTCCGAAATTAAAGAAAAATTGCACAGCGAAACCCACCTGCATTACAAACTAGACTTTTTACATCGGGAACTCACCGAAACCGATCATGCTTTTATTAAAAACAAGATTAAACAACAAGAACGAAAAGTAGCTTTTAAAACGCGCATACTGAGCGTTGTAGTGGCATTGTCAGTAGCTGTGGTGGCTTATTACCTTATTTCTCAAATTATGTATCGATAAAAACTATGGCTGTAATTCATTATTTTTTTAAACTTATTAGGTGGCAAAACTTGCTGATGATGGCCTTGGTACAATGCCTTATAAAATTTGCTTTATTTATTCCTGAGTTTGGTGTTGAAACCACCTTAAACTGGTATGGTTTTGCCTTATTGGTTTTGGCGACGCTTTGCATTGCGGCGGCTGGTTACATCATCAATGATATTTATGATGTAGAAGCCGACATTATCAACAAACCCAATAAACTAATTATAGACCGACATATCTCAAACAAAACTGCTTTTAACTGGTATTTATTTTTAAATGTTGCTGGTGTGGTGCTGGGATATGTGATGGCCAATACCGTAGATAAAAGCGGTTTTTTTATGTTATTTATAATTCTTTCGGCCTTGCTTTATGTGTATGCTTCTTATTTAAAATACACCTTATTATTAGGAAATATTGTGGTGGCTTTGTTGGTGAGCTCTAGCCTGCTTATTGTAGGTCTGTTTGAACTACTTCCTGTATTAACACCCGAAAACCGCAACACACAATTAACGGTTTTTAAAATATTATTAGACTATGCCATTTTTGCTTTTTTACTGAATTTGATTAGAGAACTCATAAAAAGCATTGAAGATATTGACGGCGATTACAAAGCTGGTGCTCGATCCTTGCCTATTGTTATGGGAAGAGACCGTGCAACGCGCATCGTTTTTGTGTTGTCGTTTTTGCCGGTAGCAGCTGTTATTTATTATATGCTGACCTACCTTTACAAACAACCCATTGCTTTAATCTATTTTTTAATTACCGTCTTGGCGCCCTTAATTTACGGTAGTATTCAGTTGTTTTCAGCTGAACGAAAGGCACAGTTTAACAAGTTGAGTAAACTTTACAAACTTATTATGCTTTTTGGAATGCTTTCGCTACTCTTATATAAATTCATTTTAACCTAGTCTATGATTTCCGACGCATTAAAATCCCATCATATCATTTTAGCATCAGGTTCTCCTAGAAGGCAATCACTTTTAAAATCACTTGGTGTTGATTTTGAAATTCGATTAAAACCAATTGAAGAAGTCTATCCTGAAACCTTGAAGCGTGAACACATCACCAACTACTTGGCGCAACTCAAGGCCGAAGTTTTTAAAGCAGATTTGAACTCTAAGGATATTCTTATCACCAGCGACACCATCGTTTGGCTAAAGGATAAGGCCCTTGAAAAACCAGCAGATCGTGCACATGCCATTCAAATGTTGCAAGCCTTGAGTAATACCATGCACGAAGTGATTACCTCGGTATGTTTTACTACGGCTGAAATACAACTAACGGAATTCTGCACTACCGAAGTTTACTTTAAAGCCTTAACTACTGCCGAAATTGAATTCTATTTAGACCATTTCAAACCCTATGACAAAGCAGGTGGCTACGGCATTCAAGAATGGATTGGCGAAATTGGAATAACCAAAATTAACGGTTCCTACTTAAACGTCGTTGGTTTTCCATTACATGTTGTTTATAAAACGTTAAACGGTATGGTCTCCTAAGACCGCGGTTGTATCTTTAAACTTAAAATAAACAACCATGTTTTTAAACAAAATTGAATACCGTGCACTTTTAATTGGTGCCTTTCTGAGCATTGTAAGCTGCCAATCGGATAAAGACAATAACGCTTCCGAAAAAAATAAATCTTCCCAAGTAGCAATTGCTACCAAACCAGCGCAGGCTTTGAGCGATGCTTTTAAAGGCTATTGGTATGGCGGCAAGGCCGAAATCACTTCCTATGCTTTACAACAATCGCGCTATGGAGAAGTTCGTGAAGGAACCGCTGTATTGGTATATGTGACTGAAGATTTCCTGCCCGATGCTCAGGTAAAAGCCGATAATGCTGCATCGGACAATATAGGGGTACTAAAATTAAACGCCACTAAAAATTTTAATACTGGTATTTATCCTTATCATATTATGCAGAGCACTTTTTTTCCTGTTGCCAATAACCAACACGCTTTAAAGGTTTCGGTATCGGTTCAGGAATGGTGCGGACAGGTTTACGCCCAAATAAATAATCGTACACAGTTTGAAGTGCAGTCGCATTCGTACTTTCAATCGGAAGCCGATGAAACGTTTAACTTAAATAAAACCTATTTAGAAAACGAACTCTGGGTACAATTGCGAATCAACCCTAAAAGTTTACCTGTGGATGACATCGAAGTCGTTCCTTCTTTAGAATATTTGCGTTTAAAGCATCAAAACATTAAAGCCTATAAAGCAACTGCTGCGTTGAGCGATTCCACCTATACCCTCACCTATCCAGACTTAAACCGAATTCTCACCATTGAATTTAATGCTGAATTTCCGTACAGTATTCGCCAATGGGAAGAAACCTATCCAGATGGCCGAAACGGTGAATTAATGACCACTACGGCGGTTCAACTTAAAACCATAACAGAACCCTATTGGCAACAAAACCGAAACGAAGACGGTTATTTAAGAGACCAATTAAGCTTGGATTAATACCCACTTTTACAGTATCTTTGACCCTACAACTTAAACATCACATCATTTGGAAACCTATAAAACTCAACTCATAGCTACCATTATAGCGCTAGTCGTTTTTTTGATTATCAGAATGATTATAAGAGTCCTAGTTATTAAATTAGGAAAAAGTAACGGCATAAATATGGCCAGGATTGGGCTTATAAACCGCTATACTACGGTTGTTTTATTTTTCCTGTTTGTACTTGTCGAGTCGTTTATCTTTCGTATCAATACCAGCGATATTGCCTTGGTCTTTTCATCGGTATTTGCCGTAATTGGGGTAGCTTTATTTGCTACTTGGTCTATTCTTAGCAATGTAACTTCTGGTGTTATTATGTTTTTTTCGTTTCCCTATAAAGTTGGTGATAAAATAGCCATTCACGATAAGGACTTCCCGGTGGAAGCAATAATTGAAGATATTCGTGCTTTCCAGTTACACTTGCGTTTGGATAATGGCGATTTGGTAACCTATCCCAATAATCTCATGTTACAAAAAGCTGTAACATTGCTTCAAAAGAATGCTATTGAAGATGATCATAGAATTGATTAACTTTATCACATGGCGAAGCAAAATAAATCTAAAAAACGGAATTCAAACTTTAAAAAGCAAATCGGACTCAAGCCTGGTGTGCCCATTTATA
The DNA here is from genome assembly GCF_036825875.1 of Paucihalobacter sp. NCBI lineage: Bacteria > Pseudomonadati > Bacteroidota > Flavobacteriia > Flavobacteriales > Flavobacteriaceae > Paucihalobacter > Paucihalobacter sp. Next base: position 14,984 of record NZ_DAISXK010000034.1, read on the forward strand.
CGGGTCATAAAGAGGCTAAAACGCTGGATATTGATTTCCATAATTACACAGCCGATGTATTAACTACAGGGCCCATTAACAAGGCTGAAGATACTTTTAAGTTTGCCACAACTACCGATAAGTCATGGATTAATCTCAATGGGCTTAACCATACCGATGCTATTGAAGGTATATGCTTACATTTTCAAATTCACCCGTTAAGTATTGCAGACATCGTACACGTGGGTCAACGACCTAAGCTCGACGAGCACCCTGAGTATATTTTTGTGCTGCTTAAAATGCTGCATTACGATGTAGATGGAAATTTGGTGAACGAACAGGTAAGTTTTGTATTAGGCACCAACTTCCTTTTAACTTTTCAGGAAGCTGAAGGCGATGTGTTTAACGGTGTACGCGAACGACTGAAAGTGGATCAATCCCGCATTCGTAGTTTGGGACAAGATTATTTACTATACACGCTTATTGATGCCATTGTTGATAATTATTATTTAGTAATTGAAACCTTGGGTAATAAAGTTGAAGCTGTTGAAGATATGTTATTTAAAGGTGAATCTGATGAAGATGTTACCTTGCAAATTCAAGAACTAAAGCGGGAAGTATTGAGAGTCCGTCGTTCCATCTTTCCTATGCGGGAAGTGATTAACCGATTAGAAAAATCGGAGCATGGCTTTATCACAAAAGGCACCAATGCTTATTATCGGGATGTGTACGAACACATTATTCAGATTATTGAAAACATCGATATCAACCGCGAAATGATTTGGGGTTTGATGGATATGCATATGACGGCCATCAGCAATAAAATGAATCAGGTAATGAAAGTTTTAACCATTATCGCTACTATTTTTATACCACTCACTTTTATTGCAGGTATTTACGGTATGAATTTCGACAACATGCCAGAATTGCATTATGCCAACGCCTACTACATTTTATGGACAGTGATGATTGCCATTTTTATAGGCATGCTTTACTTCTTTAAACGAAAGAAATGGCTTTAGGGTTTTATAGGTGTGCTATTTTTACCTTGTTGTATTTCGTTAAATAATCATTAAAACAGCCTACTTGCCCTGCTAACTTTTCTATATTTGAGCCTCAGCGTCTAACAACTAACCATGCAAACATCAAGATTATTAGTATTTAGCTTGTTTTTATGCGTCTCTATCCTCAGTGCGCAGCAACCCAAAAAATTATCATCCTCCGAAATATTCGAATCCGTTCAAAAACTCAATGTGCTAGCCTCGGTGCTTTATATTGCAGCACATCCAGACGATGAAAACACACGGCTCATTTCGTATATGTCTAATCAAATGAAGGCACGTACGGCCTATCTATCACTCACGCGTGGAGATGGCGGCCAAAACCTAATCGGACCAGAGTTGCGGGAACTTCTGGGTTTAATCCGTTCGCAAGAATTAGTGGCAGCGCGCAGAATTGATGGTGGCGAACAGCTATTTACCCGTGCTAACGACTTTGGATTTTCAAAACATCCAGACGAAACCCTTTCTATTTGGAATAAGAACGAAGTATTAAGCGATGTAGTTTGGGCTATCCGAACTTTTAAACCCGATATTATTATCAACCGTTTTGACCATCGCACTGCTGGTCAAACGCATGGCCATCACACCGCTTCGGCAATGTTAGGCATGCAGGCTTTTGATTTAGCTAACGATAAAAATAAATTCCCAAATCAACTTCAATACACATCAACTTGGCAACCAAAACGCATTTTTTTTAACACATCTTGGTGGTTTTATGGCAATCAAGAAGACTTTGATGCTGCCGATAAATCTAATATGATCACCTTTGATGTTGGCATGTATTATCCGTTAAAGGGTACTTCAAATAACGAAGTAGCCGCCTTGGCCAGTAGCCAGCATTTGAGTCAAGGTTTCGGCAGGATGAGCGATCGCGGAAGTCAGCAGGAATATATAGAACTTTTGGAAGGCGACGCATTAAAAAACAATACCAATATATTTGAAGGTATCGACACAAGTTGGAATCGTATTGAAGGCGGTAAAGCTATTGGTGCTGTTTTAAACCAAGTAGAAGCCAATTTTAATTTTAACAATCCTTCAGAACATTTACCGCAATTGGTCGAAGCCTATCAGTTATTGCAGAAGGTTGAAGACACCCACTGGAAAACTATAAAGTCCGATGAACTTCTCAACCTCATCGAAGCTTCTGCGGGATTATATTTGGAAGCCACTTCCAGAGATGCCAGCGCCTGTCCAGGCGAAAAAGTAAAGCTTAATTTAGAAGTTATCAACCGGAGTAACGCTAACATAACATTGAAATCGTTACAAATTTTAGATACTTCGGATAAATTAACTATCCAAAAAAACTTAATTGCTAATAACAAGTTCAACTACAATTTAGAAACCACTATTCATCCAGAGGCAAATTATACCAGTGCTTACTGGCTTTTAAACGAAGGTACTTTGGGAATGTACAATGTAAAAGATCAAACTCAAATTGGTCAGCCTCTTTCTACTCCCGCTTTGCAAGTACAGTTTATTATGGATATTGATGACGTAGAATTGACCTTTAACAAACCTGTAGTTTATCGGTATGCCAAACCTGAGAAAGGTGAACTTTATCAGCCTTTTGAAATATTACCTCCAGCCACCGTCCGTATGAGTAATAGGGTTGTTATTTTCAATACAGGAGAATCTAAACAGATAGAAGTAACTGTAAAAGCACATACTAACAATGCAAGCGGCACCCTGTCATTAATACATCCTGAAGGTTGGGTAATTAGTCCTAATAGCTACAGTTTCGAAATTGAAAACAAGAACGATGCCAATAATTTTGTATTCAGCGTGCAACCACCTAAAGCACAAAGTGAAGGTTTTATCGTTCCCATTGCGACTATAGGCAGCCGCGAGTTTACAAAGGAAGTTGTTGAAATTAATTACAGTCATATTCCTTTTCAAACAGTTTTATTACCAAGTCAAACCAAAGTGGTGCGATTGGATATTCAAAAACGCGGTAATAGTATTGGTTATATTGAAGGCGCTGGTGACGTGGTTCCGGAAAGTCTGCGACAAATTGGCTATGAGGTGAGCATTATTAAACCTGAAGATATCAATCCCGATTATTTAGCTGAATTTGATGCTATAGTGGTTGGAATTCGCGCGTACAACACCATTGAAGCTTTAAAGTTTAAACAAAACGATTTACTAAATTACGTGGCCAACGGCGGCAATTTGATTGTACAGTATAATACTAGTCGTGGTGTATTGGTTGATAATCTAGCCCCTTATAACTTAAAACTTTCCAGAGACCGTGTAACTGACGAAACATCAGATGTTCGCTTTGTAAATCCAGAGCATCCTGTATTGAACGTTCCAAATAAAATCACTAAAGCCGATTTTAGCAATTGGACCCAAGAACGCGGTTTGTATTTTCCTGATGAATGGGCCAAAGAGTTCACACCAGTTTTGTCTATGAACGATCCCAACGAGTCCCCAAAGGAAGGCAGTTTATTAGTAGCACCGTATGGCAAAGGCTATTATGTGTATACCGGACTTAGCTTTTTCAGAGAATTTCCTGAAGGTGTAAGCGGCGCTTATCGGTTGTTTGCAAATATGTTATCTTTAGGCAAAACAACCGCCGATTAAACCTAAGCTCATGGACAGCACTTCTAAGCGAGATACCAAATTTAAGTGGGAATCCTTTTACACCGTTATTTTAATAGCGAACCTGTTGTATGTTCTTATATTTTATATCCTAATGCAATCCTTTTAATATGGAATTATTAGACTGGTTGGTATTGGGTTTTACTCTGGTAACTATAGTGGCTTACGGCACATGGAAAACTAGAAATAGCCGAAGTGTTCAAGATTATGTTCGTGGTGGCAACCAATCGCAATGGTGGACCATAGGTTTATCGGTAATGGCTACACAAGCCAGTGCCATCACCTTTTTATCAACACCCGGACAAGCCTTTCATGACGGTATGGGCTTCGTGCAATTCTACTTCGGGTTGCCCATTGCCATGGTTATTATTTGCATGGTGTTCATTCCACTCTACCACCGCTTAAATGTTTACACCGCTTATGAATTCTTAGAAAAGCGCTTCGACTTAAAAACACGAACTCTAACGGCCATTTTGTTTTTAATTCAACGCGGACTGGCAGCAGGTATCACCATTTTTGCACCAGCTATTATCTTATCGGTTGTATTGGGATGGAACCTTACACTGCTCAACATTATTATTGGTGTTTTGGTAATTATATACACGGTTTCAGGTGGCACTAAAGCCGTAAGTGTCACACAAAAGCACCAAATGGCGGTGATTTTTGGCGGTATGTTTACCGCTTTCTTTTTAATCATTAGTTATTTACCGGAAGACATCACATTTAGCAACGCCTTGCACATTGCAGGTGCTAGTAAAAAAATGAATATTTTAGACTTTTCCTTCGACCTTGAAAATAGATATACGGTTTGGAGCGGTCTTATAGGCGGTACTTTTTTGGCACTTTCCTATTTTGGTACCGACCAAAGTCAGGTGCAGCGTTACCTTTCTGGCAAATCGGTGAGGGAAATGCAACTCGGACTCATGTTTAACGGTTTGCTAAAAGTACCGATGCAGTTTTTTATTCTGCTGGTGGGTGTGATGGTGTTTGTGTTTTATCAATTCAATCCTTCGCCTTTAAACTTTAATCCACTAGCGACGGAAACCGTTATGAATTCAGAATACGCCAAAGATTACGTAGCACTTCAGGAACAACAAACCGCCTTATTCACCGCTAAAAAAGATGCTTTAGCTAATAATTATCGCAAGGATGATGTGCGTCTCAATGCTTATATATTGGAATCGAATACCAAGCTTGATTCGCTACGCGTATTATCTAAAAGCTACATAAAAAAGGCGGCCGAAGCCCAAAATGTGAGTGTAGAAACCAACGATAAGGATTATGTTTTTATTCACTTTATTTTGAATCGATTACCTCGTGGACTCATCGGTTTACTATTGGCTGTTATTTTAAGTGCTGCTATGTCGTCTACCGCCAGCGAATTAAACGCCTTGGCTACTACGACTACTATGGATTTATACAAACGCAATGTGGGAGAAGTCCCTTCTGACAGCACTGTGAAAATTACCAAATGGTTTACACTGGCTTGGGGAATTGTAGCGATAATTATCGCTTGTGTGGCTTATTTAGCTGATAATTTAATTCAGTTGGTAAATATTATTGGCTCTATATTTTATGGGAATGTATTGGGTATTTTTCTTTTGGCCTTTTTCTTTAAACAGGTTAAAGGTTCGGCCGTATTTACAGCAGCACTCATTACGCAGGTAATTGTTATAACTTTGTTTCTTCTCGACTTTTTTGAATACATCAACTTACCTTACCTTTGGTTAAACTTTGTAGGTTGTTTTATAGTAATGGCTTTGTCATTTATACTACAACAAACAACTAAGCTTAATAAATATGCCAGATAGAATCATACATTGGGGAATTATTGGTTTGGGCAACATAGCACATAAGTTCGCTGAAGACTTGCTAAAAGTTCCAAGATGTGAATTGGTCGCTGTCGCCTCTCGAAGTAAAGCAAAAAGTAAAGCTTTTGCTGAAACCTTCAAAGCAAAAAAAGCTTATGCAAATTATGAGGAACTGCTTCAGGATCCAAAGGTAAACGCCGTATACATCGCTACACCACATACCTATCATTTTGAACATGCCCTACTGAGTTTAAAATACGGTAAAGCTGTATTATGCGAAAAGCCTTTTGCCATGCATACCGCGCAGGTACAAACCATGATAACTGCAGCCAAAGCTCACAATCTCTTGTTAATGGAAGCCCTTTGGACTAACTTTTTACCGCATTATAAAAAGGCTTTGGAAGTAATACATGTGGGTGCTATTGGAAAAATTTTACACCTCGAGGCTGATTTTGGTTTCCATCCCAGCTACGACGGCGAGTCTCGCGTTTTTAAAAAAGAGTTAGGTGGCGGTAGTCTTTTAGATATCGGCATCTACCCTATTTTTGCGGCGCTAAGCAGTTTGGGAATGCCCAAAAAAATAGAGGCTAGGGCTAGTTTTTTTGAGAATGGTGCCGACTCGTCCTGTGATATGCATTTTAAATATAACGACAAAGTAGAAGCCAAACTTCACAGTACTTTCTTGGCCAATACTGATACCAAAGCAGTATTTACTGGTACTTGTGGGGTTTTAGAAATTCACGGTCGATTTCATCAACCCAGCAGTTTTACCGTTACCTTAAAAGATGAAGAACCGGTAACTTATCATTTTAAAGTACCGTATCATGGTTATTTTTATGAAATAGACCATTTTAATCAATTGTTAAGACAAAATAAAACCGAAAGCGATGTGATGACGTTTCAGCGTAGTTTAAACCTGATGGAATTGTTGGACACAGTTCGTAGTAAGATTGCCCTGCAATATTAATCCAAATTACTAATTCAAAATTCCAATAAGCAAATACCAAAATCTTATTTTGATAAATGGTCATGTGCAATCGATTTTAGAACGATTCCTCGTGCTCCTTAATCATTTTAAGTGAATTGTTTATATAAATTTTGAATGATTTATACTCTTTGGTAAATCCTGATATCAATTTATTGAGAAACTACAAACTGCATAGCCCTTAAAATTCGAGATAATTTAACCTTTAGGACAATAGGGATTCAAATGAGCTGTATCATAGCAGTATGGATAATAACACTCGGCTACAACAGTAACGTTAAGTCTTGTTCTAGTGAATTGATAAAGGCTTACTTAAGTTTAAATTAACAAAATACTCGTTGAAATGTCTTTTTTATACGATAAAAGTTATATCTTTGCTATTGGTTGACTTTAGTCCCGAAATTTGTCGTCAACCAAAATCATTATAGTTAACACAATAACAATTGTTAAAAACCTACTTATTATGAATCAAATTTACTTACGGTTATCTGTTGATACAGTAACTTCTTTACGGGACTTCAATAAAACACTTCTAAGATTTACTAATTAACTGCCTTTACCTTGTAGATGTAATTTAGCAAGAGACTATTGTCTATCTGTGAACCATCAACTACTGTTTAAGGCCGTGTGAATTGTTTAATTATTGCCAAAGTTTATTTAAACTTCATGATTTATAAAAATTCTATTCAAAATGTTCCTCAAATTAACACCTAACAAATGAAAACTAAAACAAAATATCTACTTTCAGCATTTGTACTTACAATGGGATTTTGCTTTACGTCAAAGGCTCAAGGTTCAGGTGATATTATGACAATATTTCCTGGCACTTCGGTTTCTATTGCTTCGGGCACTACCCTTTCGGCACCTGAGGTTAATCTTAAATCCACTTCTACCCAATACGCCTGTTTACTATTAAATGGAACGATTGGTGGATCGACTATTGTTAATTATGATCGCTTTGTAAATGTTGTTGGTACCTTGGCCGGCAATGGCGGCAATGATTTAGTTTCTTTTCCTGTAAAGGCCACAGGTGACGTTACCTTTAATGACTTATTAAATTTCAGTCCAGACAACGGTACAACCACTAATTCCGACATTATTGTCAATTCACCATCGGTAACTTCATTGTTTGCATTTGGTCATTATAATAATGAATCAGCCTCTTTTGTTAATTACGATTCCATCGCAAATAGCAGCACAGTTTTGAATAGGGCTGTTGGTTACAGAACTGCAACCTATTCTGGGCAAACCATTAGATTTACTGGTACGGTATCAAAAACTACTGAAACTGTTGGCATCACTACCAATACAAATTATTGGAACTTGGTAGGAAATCCTTATACCACTTACTTAGATTCACAGATGTTTTTGGCTCAAAATGCCTCAGTATTAGATGAAAATGCAGTTGCTATTTATGGTTATAACAGCGGCACAAACATTGGTGATGGTACAATAGGAAATTATACAATCATTAATTATTTAACAAACTCTGCCATAAATATTGCGCCGGGTCAAGGTTTTTTTGTTGCAAACGATCTTGGTATGGCTTCAAATCAACTCACTTTCACCACTGCAATGAGAACCTTCAGTGGTACAGACGATTTTATTTTGGAAAGAAATACAGATCAAAACCACAGACTCCGACTTAAGGCTGAACATAGTAATGCCAATTTTGCAACAGAATTCTACTTTAATACCCAATCAACCCTTGGTTTAGATCCTGGCTATGATGCTGCCCTTTATAGTGGTAGCGTCTCTAATTTGATGTTATATTCGCAATTGGTGGAAAACAACCTTGGTCGTAACCTAGCGCTTCAAAGTTTAGGTTTATCAGACCTAAACGACGTAACCATTCCCTTAGGGTTAAAAACAGCACAAGGATTTGAAGTTGTCTTTAGTATCGAGGACTCAACTTTGCCTTCAGAAGTTTTGGTCTATTTGGAAGATAGACAAACCAACACTTTCACTTTATTAAACGACAATAATTACTCTTTTACAGCCGAAACTGCAATTTCAGGAACTGGCCGTTTTTTCCTAAGAATTGGAAATCAAACGCTTTCAGACATCAAACAAGAAAACAGTAAGGTTAGTTTATATGCTAATCAACAAACCATCTTTATTAAAGGTTTGCTTCTAGCCGATTCTACAGTTGAAGTGTATGATATTCAAGGACGCCTAGTGCTTAATCAAAAACTCAAAGAAGGTTCCGATGACAATAGCATAGCTGCTACGAGCTTAAACACTGGAATTTATATCATCCATCTGAAAAATGAAATTCAAATGCAAACCAAAAAAGTGATCATTCACTAATTTGATGCACTTGTACGGGTTTATACCCAAACTATTTAAACATCCCTATAATAAAGACAACCCAATTCATTTTAAAACAAGTCCTCATGATAATAAAAGTTTCTAAAATTAAAAAAGTTCTATTATCGCTATGTTTTATAATAAGCACTATTGCCTTTGCACAAGTAGGTATAGGTACTGAAACACCGGAGCCTTCTTCCATACTTGATATGCAATCTACAACTCAAGGATTGTTAGCACCGCGTATGACTACCACAGAGCGGAATGCCATTGTGAGTCCTGCCGAAAGTTTATTAGTATACGACACTACCGAGCAAGCTTTTTATTTCTACTTAAGCTCAACTAGTGAATGGATTAGGTTATCCGATAGCAATACCGTTATGCGAACTAATTTTAAATTGATACAGTCTGCGGCTGATTTAAACAGCGAATTAACTGCTGGCGGTGGTTCAAAATATTTGTTGAGTTCAAACACGCTCTATGAAGTTAATGGAACTATTCTATTACCAAACCCCATAGAGCTTAATAACGCCATGATACAGGGTGTAAATACAAATGAAGATAAATTGATAAAAACTTCTGGAGGAACACTTTTTACTGGAAATACTGGTGGCACTATAAAACAACTAACCTTAGTTAATACTAGTGGCTCCATTTTTAATTTAACTGGAAGTATTTCTGAAAATTTATTCATTAGAACCTTAATTATTGCAAATTCTACATCAGTAGGTACTATTTCTGGCTATAATTCCGTATTAATGAACCTGATACAATATGCAGGAAATACCTCTGGGATAACTTTTAGTAATTTAAATGATTTATTATTAAGTGATATTGGTTGGTTAAATTCCAATTCGGGCACCTACGAAACGTATTCAGGCACCTTTAACTTAATCGAAAAACAAGGTGGATTTATGGCTATAAATGGCACCGCCATCGGTATTGATGTAAGCAGTAACCCAACGGTATCTAGCGGTGTAATAACTGGAGTTAGTTTTAGTGGTAGCAGCGCACAGTATGTTAATAAATATACCACTGGTTCTTTTCCAAATTATAATTTCACCAAAGATTGGACGGTTGCTTGCCCGGGTTTAAGGTCGGAATCTGATGAGTTTGCTTCGGCAAATATCTATTATAATGGCGGCATAACCACAGGATTTGTTCAAACGACTAATAATAACAATCCTTTTAATTTAACAGGAGACTTAAACGGGAATTTAACAGATGAAGTAAACATGCTCAGAACTAGTTCTACCGAAAACAACCGCATTACCTATACAGGTAGTAAAACCAGAACCTTTCAAGCAACTGCCTCCCTATCCGTGAGAGGCAATAACGGAATTGGTGGTTTTTATGCGTTTTTTATTAGAAAAAATGGCGTTACAAGTTTAATAGAAACCAACACCCTAATGCGTGTTAATAACACTTCAGACATTTCAAGTAAAACAATTTCAGGTACCGTGGAATTGGCACCCGACGATTACATTGAAATTTGGGGACAAAGATTAACAGGCGAAGGCACCACTAATATTGCAGTTTTTTCTCTTAATTTAAATATTAATTAAAAAACCAGTTATCACCTTTCCGTTAGCACAACGTTAACTTTGCAATACACAACTAAAAAAACCTGTTGGTCCCTTATAGTTTTACTATACCAACAGGCCTTTAAATTTGAAAGGTGATAAACAGGCTTAATAATATTCTTTTACTTTAATTCTAAAAAGATTACATAGCGCCCCATTCTTTTAAAGATGCTTCATTCATTTTGATATAATCGGCATTGTTCGCTTCTTTGGCACCTGCTAAAGATGCTTTTGCCGCCGCAATAGCTTCTTTTTTATTTCCTGCCTTGGCGTGGATTAACGATTGCTGACGGTGGTACCAAAATCGCGGTTTGTCTTTTGTCATGTCTACTGCTTTGTCTATCCATTCCGCTGATTTTTTAATGTCTTTACCTTCTTCCATATAGTAAACAGCAGCAGCATAATAATCGTCGCTGGATGGTCCAGACATTACTTTATTAATAGATGCAGATACTTTGGAATCAGTTGGTACAGTAAATGGAATAGCTACATAGGTGTCTTCCCATATAATGGCAAGATTTGCGCCTCCATTACTTAAATCGTTAACCATAAACGTAAAAGTTTCTATGGTCATAGGAAGTTTTACTACTGGCACAGTTATTTTAGCAGCTACTTTACTATCGTCCCATTTCTGTGGAACGCCCCAGTTTTCGGTATCGGTGTAAAAATAAACATCCCAATTGGCGGCGCCTGGCTTGGTAAACAAGGCATAAGTTCCTGCTTTTAGGGTTTGTCCGTCAATTACCACATCGTCGCTAAAGCTTACCATGGTGTTTTTGTTAGCCGCGGTACGCCACATTTTGTCGAAAGGCACCAAATCGCCAAATATAGTACGTCCTTTCATATTGGGTCTAGAATACTCCACTGTAACATCGGTCAATCCTACTTTTTGCTCTAGTTTGCCTAGCGGACTCGGTTGTGGTGCTTGAATTTGAGCCGTAGCTCCAAAAGTAAATGCCAGCATTAAGGCACTAAGTACAAGTGTTTTCATAATTTATTCTTATTGGTTAATAGTTTAATTATTAGAGGCTTAAAATTACAATTATGAATAGGGATTGACTGTTAAGGAAACCTTAAATTAACGCATAGTATTTATTTATAGAGATTAGACGAATGGACGGAGATGGTATAGATTAATTGGGGGCATCTGTGTCTCAGGGTCATTTTTGTCTTAATTTTTAACTGAAGTTTTAGACACGAAAGTCATAGATTTACAAAGCTTAAATTATTAATAACCTTTGAATCATTTCTTTTTATGCGCGCGAATCTGGGGTTATCTATATGCCATTCTTTAGCATTATACATTTATATTGATTATTTTAGTCAGAAAAAGGCATCAGCCATCACTTTATGCGAAGTATAACAGTCCACCATAAAAAACCATCACATTATGAAAACATTCATCACTTTTATCCTATTTGCTTTTTGTTGCATAGGTATTAAGGCCCAGAGCGTCATTGGCGCATGGGAACATTCGTTTACGGCAGACGATCGCAGCATGCTTACAAGCATCCTAATTTTTGCCGATGGTTATCAGGCAATCACCACCTATAATGCTAACACCGGTGATTTTATTTACACCAACGGCGGCACTTGGCATTTAGAAGGCGATATGTTGATTGAAACCATTGAATTTGATACCGATCACCCCGAACGCGTTGGAGAAGAAATTAGTTTTGAAGTTAAAGTTAGCGATTCCCTGTTTACTTTGGTGGACAATGGCCAGCAATTCAAACGTCTAGACGATGGCACACCGGGTAGTTTACAAGGTGCTTGGTTGATGTCGGGGCGCATGTGTGACGGCGAAACCCAATTACGAGACACTAACCGCCCTCGCAAAACCATGAAGATTTTGTCTGGCACGCGGTTTCAATGGATTGCTTACAACACCGAAACTAGGGAATTCATGGGCACTGGTGGCGGCACTTACACTACGGTTAACGGCAACTATACCGAAAGCATTGAATTCTTTTCACGCGATGTAAGACGTGTGGGTAATAGTTTAGTATTTAAGTATGAACTATTAGAAGGCAATTGGCACCACTCTGGTTTGTCTAGCAAAGGTGAGCCTATTTATGAAATTTGGGGCATCCGTGAATAAATTAAATGTTTTTATGATATTCCGTAAAACACCAAGCAGCACTGTTTTAGTTTTGTGAAACCACAAACCTGCCAGTTTTTTTTTAATATTGGTGCTGACATCCATAGGGTATCCATAGGACATCTATAGGACTAATCTTTCTAAAATAACTTTACCGCTGGTCCGTCCTACAATCATCACTGTGCTACTAGTGGCAATAAGAATTGGTTATTTATTTATCCAAAATATAATTTAGGTATATCGATTATAACCAATCAAAGTGGACCGAAAATAACCAACTTATTAAATTAAACAACCAAAAAAATAATTAATGAATTAATTAATGAATAAAAAGCCAACTTAAGCCTTTTACAATTAGTGAAAAGCAGAAATTTGAACTGCTGAATAGCATAAGGTCAGTCGCTTATTGTCAAAAAAAATCAAACCTATTATTTTTTCTAAAAAAACCTCGGAGTTAAAGGTGTTCTAATACTTTATTAAGAGATGTTATATTTTGTTTTCATATTTTTTATCTTTAAAGAGAATATATTTATTGTTAAAAAATAATTATTTATCTATATTTGTTCCGTAATTAAGTTATCAATAAAAAAATGAAAGCAAAACTAAAAACAAAAAACTTTGTGTTTAACGGGCTAAAAATTATTTCTTGGGTCATTTTTATTGGCTAATGTGTTGAAGCCGGAGGACTGATTGTGAATTTTATTTTCAGTCTTTTCAAACCAGAAATTGTCCAAAACCTATACCAAAAATTAGATTTAAGCCAAATGTATGAAAGTAGTAAACTAGCTTTTTTAGGTATGTACGGATTTATACTAAGCATTTCGATTTTAAAAGCGGTTCTGTTTTATATTGTAATTTTACTTGTGACTAAAATTGATCTTTCAAAACCATTCAACAATTTTGTATCAAAACAGATTTATAAAATTAGTTACTATACGTTTTCCATTGGTTTGTTAAGCTTTATAGCTAGACAATTAGCTAAAGATTTACAACATAATGGCTTTGATATTGACAAACTAAATCATTTTTGGGCTGACAGTCAGGCTTTTATTTTGATGGCTGCTGTAATTTATGTTATTGCAATAATTTTTTCAAAAGGAGTTGAATATCAAGAAGAAATAGAAGAAACTGCATAAGCTATGGCAATAATTGTAAACCTTGACGTAATGATGGCAAAGCGAAAAATGTCACTCAATGAACTGTCAGAAAAAGTGGATATTACCTTGGCAAACCTTTCTAAACTTAAAACAGGAAAAGTGAAAGCAATTAGGTTTAGTACGCTTGAAGCAGTTTGCGAAGCATTAGATTGCCAACCTGGAGAGATATTAGAATATTCAAAAGAGAACAAACTGTAAAAATTAAATAAAAGTAAACTAAAACCTTGTAGATAAAATTGCTTGTTTATAACCTACTCAACAAAATTCCTGCATCTTTTCTTATGTAAAAGCGATTAGGAAAAGAATATCATTTTGAAAATAATTTAGGAACATATTTCTATTATTGTTGTTTTAATCAAGATTGAAATTTAAAAAAAGTCGCAACCCGAATAAAGATGTGCCAAAACTTCAAGCTATAGATAACAAACCTTAACATTTGTTTAAAATGGTCTTTTTTAATCTATTAAAGTATTTAGTTAAATTCGGCAGATTTTAACAAACAATCGCATCGTTGACCAAATGAGGTCATATACAGTAATAGTATAAACTATTATGCAACTTTTCATAAAAACAAAACACCATGAACAAAGCTAATTACATTTTATTATTATTTTTTATGTTGATTTTTAATTTAATACAAGCTCAAGATGCAAAAGAAGCCAAATTTAATATCATGGCTTATGGTGGAATTGGGTACGGAATAGTAGAAAACGATAACGAACCTAATTACAATTTAAATAGCAACAACGGAGGAATTCTTTTAAATTATAACATCAATCAAAAATTTGGAATTGCTACTGGTGGATATTTCGGTTCGATTTGTGCCACTGATTTCGGTCGGTTAGTGCCAGTCGTT